>CAZJMO010000005.1:17267-27824 GCA_964547085.1 uncultured Fibrobacteraceae bacterium
CGCAGATCCGGCGCGGATCGAGCGCTGCGGCACCGCCGATTATCCGACTCCGGCTCGCCGCCCGGCCTGCAGCATCCTGCGGGACACGCGGCTGGCCGATGTGGGTGTGCGCCCGGCGCCGGACTGGCGCGACGCTCTGGCCCGCTACATCGCCTGGCTTGACCGGCATGAGGAGACGCCTGACGTATGACCGCTCCCGAGCAGCCCCGCGCCGACGCCGCGGCCATCTTCCAGCGGACCCTGGACAGCCATCGCGCTGCCGTGGCCGCACTCGATACGACGCATCTGGGCGCCCTCGACCGGCTGGCTGCGGATATCCTGCGGTCCTGGGACGCGGGCGGCAAGCTGCTGGTCTGCGGCAACGGCGGATCGGCCGCCGACAGCCAGCACCTCGCCGCCGAGCTGGCCGGACGCTACCAGTTGGATCGCCCGGGCTGGCCCGCGCTGGCGCTGACGGTGGACACGTCGGCGCTCACGGCGATCAGCAACGACTACGGTTTCGAGCGCGTGTTCGCGCGGCAGGTCGAGGCGCTCGGCCGGTCGGGCGATGTCCTGCTCGTGATCTCGACCAGCGGCCACTCGCCGAACTGCGTGGCGGCCGTGGAAGTCGCGGCGTCGCGGGGAATGCGCACGCACGGTCTGCTGGGCAAGGACGGCGGTCCGCTGGCCGACCTCGTGGACTCGGCGCTCGTCGCTCCCGGCGAGGTGACTGCGCGCATCCAGGAAATCCACATCACGATGATCCACATGCTCTGCGAACTGCTCGAGGCGCGCCGCGGGGCGGCGGAGTTCGATGATGCCTGAGCGCTCGTCCGGTCCGTTGCCTGAGGGCGTCCGAGTGGCGTTGGTCCACGACTGGCTCACGGGCATGCGCGGCGGCGAGAAGGTCCTGGAGGCCTTCTGCGAGCTGCTGCCGGACGCCGACATCTTCACGCTCTTGCACGTGCCGGGCTCGGTCGCACCGACGATCGAACGGCACCGGATCGTCACCGCGGGGCGCATCCAGCGCCTGCCGTGGGCGTCCCGCGTCTACCGCTGGGCGCTGCCGCTGATGCCGGGCGCCATCGAGGCGTTCGACCTCTCCGGCTACGATGTCGTCTTCAGCAGCAGCCACTGCGTGGCCAAGGGAATCCGCGCGCGCGCCGGCGCGCTGAACGTCTGCTACTGCCACACACCCATGCGCTACATGTGGGACCGCTTCGACGACTACTTCGGCGGCAAGCCCTGGCCGGTCCGCGTGGGAATCGGCTCGCAGCGCGCGCGGCTGCAGGCATGGGACCGGCGCACCGCGGCGCGCGTGCACCGATGGCTGGCGAACAGCACCACCGTCCGGGACCGTATCCGCGACTGGTACGGTGTGGGCGGCGACCGCATCGAGGTCGTTCATCCTCCGGTCGACACCGACCGTTTCTCCGTGGACGCGCCGGCGCCGGCGGGGCTGGAATCCGGGAGCTACGATCTGGTGCTGTCGGCGCTCGTCCCGTACAAGCGCATCGATCTGGCGGTGACGGCGGCGTTCGCGGCCGGACGCCATCTTGTGGTCGCCGGCAAGGGTGGCGAGGCGGGGCGGCTGGCGCGGCTGGCCGAGGGCGCCGCCGGAGACGGCCGCGCGAGGCTCCTGGGCGCGGTCGACGACGCCGATCTGCCCGGTCTGTATGCGCACGCCCGTTGTTTCGTCTTTCCGGGGCTGGAGGATTTCGGCATCACGCCGCTGGAGGCGACGGCCAGCGGGACTCCGGTCGTCGCGCTGAGGGCCGGCGGCGCCATGGACACGATCCGCGACGGCCTCAACGGCATCTTCTTCGCCGAACAGACCGCCGCGGCGCTCGCCGATGCCCTGCGCGACCCGCGCCTGGACGCAGCCTGGGACACCGCGGCGATGCGACGGCACGCGCTCGGCTTCGGCCGCGCGCGTTTTCTCGACGAGATCTCGACCTCGCTGGCGACCGCCTGGCGCCGGCATCGCGAAGGGATGACCGATCATGGTTGAGGGCCGCGAGCAGCGCGACCTGCTCGAACCCACGGTCTACATGATCATCGACGCGCTCGTGCTCGAGGCGTCGTTCCTGCTCACGTACTGGCTCCGCTTCCACAGCGGTCTGGTCCTGGTGCCACTGGGCATTCCCCCGATGGGGCCGTACCTCGTGGCGAGCATCGTGATCGTGCTGGTCTTTCTGGGACTGTTCTACGCGCAGGGCCTCTACGCCGCGCGCGGCGGCAGGCGCGTCGAGCTGGATTTCGCCGAACTCCTGCGCGGGGTGATCCAGGGCAGCCTGCTGATCCTCGCGGCGACCTTCTTCGTGCGTGCGATGACCTTCAGCCGGTGGTTCTTCGGGCTGTTCTTCTGGATCAGCTGGTGTTCGCTCTGCCTGGGGCGCGTGCTGGCGCGGCGGGTCCTGGCGCGCGTGTTGCGCCGCGGGATGCGGCGCACGCGGATACTATTGATCGGCAACAACCCCATGCGCGGACGCCTGCTCCGGACCGTGCGCGAGTTGCCGGGACTGGTGCTCGACCCGGTCGGCTGGCTCCGGATTCCGGACGAGGACGACACCGGTCCCGGGCACGAGGCCATGGTTTCCGCGCCGATGGACGCCGACGGACAGGTCCATTCCGCCACGTCGTTCTCGATCCCGTGTCTGGGCGATGTGGAGGATGTCCGGCAGATCGTGCAGCAACACACGATCGATCGCGTGGTCCTGACCCTGCGCTTCGACCAGCTGCCGCTGATCTCGGAAACGGCTGCGGCGCTCGCCAATCTCAACACCGAAGTGCAGTGGGTGCCCGACCTCTTCGCGCTTCACACGTCCAAGATGCGCCTGCGGGAAACGGCGGGGATCCCGTTCATCTCGGTGCGCGAGGTCGCGCTCAGAGGGGCCGACCGCATCGTCAAACGCACGTTCGATCTGGTGCTGTCGGCGCTCGCGCTCCTGGTGCTGTCGCCGGTGCTGCTGGCGCTGGCGGTCGCCGTCAAGGTGACCAGCCGCGGGCCGGTGATGTACCGCCAGGCCCGCGTCGGGCGTGACGGTCGCGAGTTCAACATGTTCAAGTTCCGCACGATGCGCACCGGCGCCGAGGTTGGCAGCGGTCCGGTCTGGGCGCAGGAGAACGACCCGCGCGTGACCGCGCCTGGACGGTGGCTGCGTCGCTGGAGCCTCGACGAGTTGCCGCAGTTCTGGAACGTGCTGCGCGGCGACATGTCGCTGGTCGGGCCGCGGCCCGAGCGGCAGGTTTTCGTCGAACAGTTCAGCCGCGAGATGCCGCGGTATTTCGAGCGGCACCGGGTCAAGTCGGGGCTCACCGGCTGGGCGCAGGTCAATGGTCTGCGGGGCAACACCAGCATCGAGGACCGTACGCTCTACGACCTCCACTACGTCGAGAACTGGTCCGTCTGGCTCGACCTGCGGATCCTGCTGATGACCGTCCACCACGTGATCCGGGGGGAGAATGCCTACTAGCATCGTGACCACGAACGGGATGCGGACGGTCCTGCCGGCCCTGTGGCAGAACCTGCGGCCGCGACAGTGGACCAAGAACCTGATCCTGCTCGCAGGTGTGATCTTCGCCCAGCAACTCGGTGATCCGGCGAGCGTGATCCGAGCGGTCGCGGCGGTGTTCATCTTCTGCTTCGCGTCGGGCGCGGTCTACATCTTCAACGACATCGTCGATGTCGAGCAGGACCGCAAGCACCCTTACAAGCGACTGCGGCCGGTGGCCAGCGGCCGGCTGCCCGTGCGGGTGGCGTGGGCGGCGTCGGGCGTCTTGATCGTGGCGTGCTCGACGGCCGCGATGTTCCTGGGAGTGCGGTTTCTGCTGACGGTGCTGGCGTTCTTCGGCTGGAACTGGATCTACTCCCGCATCCTCAAGAAACTACCCATTCTGGACGTTGTGGGGATCGGGATCAGCTTCGTGATCCGGGCGCTGGCAGGTGTTCTGGCGCTGGTGCCGCTGCATCCGGATATGGAACTGTCGTTCTGGCTGCTGCTCTGCCCGTTCTCGCTGTCGTTGTTCCTCGGGTTCTGCAAGCGTCGCAACGAGATGGTCAAGATGACGAACGACCGCGGGACGACGCGACCGGTGCTGCTCTCGTACACCGAGACGGTGCTCAACGCCATGATCGGCGCCACGTTCGGGCTGACGCTGGCGACGTACGCGGTCTACACCGTATGGCCGCCCACCGTCGAACATTTCGGAACGCGGGCTCTGGTCTGGACCACCGTCTTCGTCTTTTTCGGACTCTGGCGTTATCTCTATCTTGTATTCCGGGAAGGGCGCGGCGGCCGCCCACACGAGATCCTGCTCAACGATCTGGGATTGCAGTTGCTTGTCGTCGGTTGGATCGGGACCTTCGTGGCGATCATAGGCACGGGCGCCTGACCCGCGAGGAGGACATCATGGATGCGACCGTCGCGGTCGTCAGGACGCGCCCCGAGACCGTTCTCGAGGATTATCGTCGGTTGTTGCGCCTGGCGCGGCTGGATGAGCCGCCGACCGCGGGCGCGTTTCGGACGTGCGCATTGTTGCTGGCCCGCTCCGGCGGCCGACGGTCTCCGGCCGAGACGTGCCCGCCCTGGCAAGTCGAGGGTGTCGTGCGATCACTTCTTGCGGCGGGCTGGCCTGCAGAGGATCTTGCGGCGTTCATCCCGGTTGGTACGACGCGGGATCGCGGCGCGGCGGCGGGATGGTCCCGGGTCCTTGCGGGATGCGGCGTCGTGGGGGGACTCGAAACGACCCCGGCGGCGCAACGGCTGCCCGGTTCGCTGGTCCTCTCCGGTCTGTACACGTCGCGGCGTCTGGGGGTCTGCGGTGCGCTGGCGGCGCTGGCGGCGCATGTGTTGACGCCCGAGCAGGAAGAGGAACTGGACGCGCGGCCCGGGACGCTGGCCAAGGCCTGGCCCGAACCGGCGGGCGCGGTGGTCGACGTGACCGTCTGCGGCGACGGGCCCGATGTCGGGTGTCTGCAACCGGTCGCGGCGCACGTCCTGCTGGCGGGACGGGATCCGGTGGCTGTCGATGCGATGGCTGCGGTCCTGGTGGGGCACGATCCGAGACGCTTGCCGCTGACGGCGAGCCTCGGCGCGGCGGGCCTCGGCTGCGCCGACCCGACGCGGATCGGCCTCGTAGGAGATCAGGAAGGGGTCGCGGCGGATCTTCATCTGCGCGAACCGGCGGCCTTTCGCGGGCCGCGTCATCAAGAAGGTCCCGGGTGGCTCCGGCGGTTGACCGCGCGGTTCCCGGGGACGTGGACCGGTCGCCTGTCCGGGCGGCACGGTCGGCAACGATACGAAACCCTGCCCTGGGGCCGGCTCGAACGCGAGTACGACCGACGGGGCGTCATAGGCGGAGACGAAGCGTGACCATTCCCACAAACAGGATCCCGCGACGCGTGCGGCTGACGGCGCCGGCCAAGGTGAACCTCCATCTCGAGGTCCTGAAGCATCGGCACGACGGCTACCACGACATCGAGACCATCTTCCAGGCGCTGGACATCCTGGACCGAGTGCAGGTGACGCTCCTCGAGATCCGACCGGGCGATGTCGCGCCCGAGATCGAGTTGCTGGTCGATGCGGAGGCCGTGACGCCCGCCGGCATGAAGCCCGAGGACGTCGTGCCCAGCGATGACCACAACCTCTGCGTGCAGGCGGCTCGGGCCTTCTGCCGCGAGGCCGGAGTCAGTGGCCGTCTGCAGATCGCGTTGCACAAGGAGATCCCGGTCGCGGCCGGACTCGGAGGCGGCAGCAGCGATGCCATGGCCGTGCTCGTGGGCTGCGACCGGCTCTTCCACACCGGCTACGACCGCGTGGATCTGGAGCGAATGGGTTGCCTTGTCGGTTCAGACGTTCCCTTCTTCGCGGCGGGCGGGACGCAACTCGGTCGCGGGCGCGGAACCGAACTGACGCCGTTGCCGACGCCGGTGAACGTGCACTTCGTCGTCCTCAAGCCGCACTTCGGCAACAATACGGGGAGCACTTATAGCGAGCTTAAAATGGGATTGACAGTGCGCTCGCCTGCCGCTAACCTGCAAGTAATAAAGCCATTATTGGCGAGGTTCCCGTCCCGACCGTGGTTCGGGTTCAACCGGCTGGAGGAAGTGATCCTACCGACCCGTCCGGAATTGGGGCGAATCTTGTTGAGTTTGCGTGAAGAGGCTCCGATTGCGATGCTGGCGGGGAGTGGGTCGGCTGTCTTCGCGGTGGTTGAAAATCTCGATCAGGCTAAAAAAATGCTCGAAGAACACACTTCGTCAGTGGAATTCGCACGAGTCGTGAAGCCTCTTTCCTCGGGGGTTGGAATCTTGGAGGGATGAGATGCTCGGGCGAACCATGAAGCGACGGCTTGAGCCGAAAGAGAGTTTGTCGTGAAGATTACTGAGATCCGGATCACCTTGAGAGACGACAACAAACTCAAAGGGTTCGCCAGCATCACTCTGGACGACAGCTTCGTCGTCCGAGGGCTGAAGATCATCGAAGGCGCTTCTGGTCCGTTCATCGCCATGCCGAGCCGCAAGCGAAAGGACGGGACGTTCCAGGACATCGCGCATCCGATCAACATGGAGACGCGCGAGTGGATGGAAGCCCAGATCATCACGGCCTACAAGCAGGAAGCCCAACAGGCAGAGAATGGACAGATCCGCCACGGAGTCGGGGCCAGCCCCGGCGACGATCCCGGTTCGGTCATGGAGGAAAGTTTCTGACCGTCTGTCGCGGCGCCGTTGATCAAGGCTCGTGAGTTGCGGCACAGAGAACATGCTGGGGCGTCGTCAAGTGGTAAGACACAAGGTTTTGGTCCTTGCATTCGCAGGTTCGAATCCTGCCGCCCCAGCCAGCTATCACCTTGCCCCCCTGCGGGGCATTTTCCTTGCCCGCGGCAAAGGCTGAGATCCGCGGTCTGCGGTCCTCAACAGCGAGGTTGCTGGGATGTACAACGAGTTGGTCCTGATCAGCGGGAATGCCAACCCGGAGATCAGTCGACGCATTGCCGATGGTCTCGGGGCGGAACTGCGGAGCGTCGCGGTGAGTCGCTTCAGCGACGGCGAGATTCAGGTCAAGATCGAGGAGAATATCCGCGGCACCGATGTTTTCCTGATCCAGTCGACGATGCCGCCGGGGGACAACTGGCTCGAACTTCTCCTGATGATCGATGCGGTCAAGCGTGCTTCTTGCCGGCGCGTGACTGCGGTGATTCCGTACTTCGGTTACGCGCGCCAGGACCGCAAGGATCAGCCCCGCGTGCCCATCGGCGCCAAGCTCATGGCCAACCTGATCACGGCCGCCGGGGCCGATCGGGTGCTGACGATCGACCTGCACGCGCCGCAGATCCAGGGCTTCTTCGACATCCCGCTCGACCACCTCTATTCCGCGCCGGTCCTGCTGCGGCATTTCCAGGACATCGATCCCGAGAGCACCGCCGTGGTGGCCCCGGATGTCGGCAGCATCAAGATGGCGCGGTCGTTCGCGAAGCGGCTGGGTGTCACCCTGGCCATCATCGACAAGCGCCGCCCGCGTCCCAACGACATGGAAGTCATGAACTTCATCGGTGATATCGACGGCAAGGATGTGATCATCTTCGACGACATGGTCGATACGGCGGGCACGCTCTGCGCCGCAGCGAGTGTCTGCGTGGACAAGCAGGGAGCCCGTTCCGTGACGGCGTGCTGCACGCATCCCATCCTGTCCGGTCCGGCGCTCGGGCGCATCAACGCGTCGCCGCTCAAGGAACTGGCGGTGACCAACACCATCCCGTTCGCGCGCGGGGATGAATGTCCCAAGATCGCCGTGCTGGACGTGGCGCCGCTCCTGGCCGAGGCCATCGATCGGATCCACCTCGAGAAGACGATCAGCGCGTTGTTCGGGTAGGTCGGAACGCAGGCGCGGCGGGGCTCCAACTTGACAGTGGAACGCCGTCGTGCTTTCTTTTGCGGTCCTTTGCGCCGTGCGCGCGATCGCCCCGGTCAATATCACGACCGGGGGGTGCGGACGTCCCGTGACGTCCCCGCGGAGAACCCTTGCCGCCCGGAGCGGCGAGCTCGACGGATCGTGCACAACCAGGAGGAAGCCATGGGCCTCGTCAAACTCAACGTCTACAAGCGGACCACCACCGGCAAGAACGAGAATCGCCGCACCCGCGCCGCCGGATTCATTCCCGCGGTCATCTACGGCAGCGATCGCGAGGCCGTCAACTGCCAGATCGACACCGTCCAGTTCACCAAGATCATGAAGCTCCACGGTGGCCGCTCCACGATCTTCGACCTCGATCTCGAGGGTGAGGACGAGAACCCCATCGCGCTCATGCGCGAGGTCCAGCAGCACCCCGTCACCGATGTCTATCGCCACGTGGATCTGTTCGAGATCCCGCGCGGCGTTCCGGTGAACGTCGAGGTGAACGTCGTGCTCGAGGGCGAACCGGAAAGCGTCCGGTTCGGCGACACCGAACTCGTCCAGGTGATCGACCGCGTCGAGATCGCCTGCATGCCGCGCGATGTTCCCGAGTCGATCTCGATCGACGTGTCCAACCTCGAGATCAACGACAAGATCTTCGTCAAGGACATGACCCTGCCCGTGGGTGAGATGATCACCGACGGCGAGACGCAGGTCCTGGTGCTGAAGGCCGCGACGCTGTTCGTCGAGGAAGAGGAAGAAAGCGAAGCCGGAGTCGGGGAAGTCGCCGAGGGCGAAACCGAATCCGAAGACAGCAAGAGCGACGACTAGCCCATCCGCTCCTCGACGGAACCCTGCTAGCGAGGTGGAGCCATGCTTCACCTCGCTTTCTTGAAGGAAGGTGCGGCACCATGCAACTGGTGCTCGGATTGGGAAATCCGGGTCGGCGATACCGCGACACCCGGCACAATATCGGGTTCCGCTGCGTCGAGGCGGTGGCCGGGCGCCTCGGACTCCCGTTCGTCGATGCCGCGGCCGAGTACCGGGAGGCGGTCGGGGACGGCCCGGGCGGGGCGCTGACGCTCCTGCAACCGTTGACCTACATGAATCTCAGCGGCAACGCGGTGCGTGCATGGGCACTCCGCCACGGCCTCCGGGTGGGGGCAGAGCCGGATGTCCGGCTGCAGGGCGGCGATACACCGTCGGTGGACGCCGAACCCGTCGAAACGCCCGACATCGTGCCGGTGGTCGTCTGCGACGACCTGCACCTGGCGCTCGGCTCGATCCGGATCCGGGAAAGCGGCAGCGACGGCGGTCAGAACGGGCTCGCGTCGATCCTCATCGCCGCCGGCGGCGAGGCCGTGCCCCGGATGCGGCTGGGTGTCGGGCCGCTCTGCGGTGCCGTACCCGCCGACGCGTGGGCCGATTACGTCCTCGAAGATTTCGCGCCCGACGAACAAGACGCCGTGGACGACCTTGTCGAACGGTCGGCCGACGCGTTGCTCTGTCTGCTCGAAATGGGGGCGACCGCGTCCGGATCGCGGTACAACCGCCGTATCCGCCCGTCGACGGACTTGCTCTCTGACGATCGATAGGGTATATTCTCCAGTCGCCGCGAGGCGAGGCGGGCTTTGCCCCGCCGACATCCCAATACGAACGTCGTCGCGTCACGAGCGGCGACTCGTTCCGTCCCTACCCGGGTTGACGACGACCGTGGCTGATCGGCTGCGGTACGATCGAAAAGGACACCGGGTCATCCTGTCCGAGGGGAGGTGTTCCAGTGCAGAAGTACGAGTGTGTCTTCATCTTGAAGGCGGATCTGCCCGAGGCCGAGATGACTCGCCGCGTCGAACGCGTGGGTGAGTTGGTCGGCGAACACGGCGGCAAGATCACGCTCCAGGATCGCTGGGGCCTGCGGAAGCTCGCCTACGAGATCGAGAAGCAGCACAAGGGCGATTACATGCTCCTGCGTTTCGAAGCGGAGGGAACCGTCGTCGCCGAACTCGACCGGTTCCTGCGTCTTGATGATCAGGTGCTGCGCCATCTCGTCGTGATCGACGAGGAGTGGGAAGAGCGCAACCGTGAGGCCATGGCGAAACGTCGCCAGCAGATGTCCCACGACGGCGCCGCCGAAAACCAGGAATAACGGGTATCGGCGCCCGTCGACGGGTGCGATCCGCTCGAAAGGAGTGAAGACATGGCGCGTAAAAACATGCGCATCAAGAAGAAGAAGAAGAAGAGAAGGGCCGGGAAACAGAAACCCTGTTTCTTCTCGAAAATGGGCTACGTGTGCATCGACTACAAGGACGAGGAACTGCTGCGGCGGTTCGTGACCGAGCGTGGCAAGATCGCCCCGCGTCGGAACACGGGCACCACCGCGAAGTACCAGCGGCTGCTCTGCACCGCGGTCAAGCGGGCGCGTCACCTCGCCATGCTGCCCTTCGTGAGGGAATATTACCGGTAGGATGTATATTGGGAAGAACGAGTTCAGCAAATCGGTGAGGCCTGGAGATGGGCACAGTCACGTAACTGGATCGAGGATTACATCCGGAAGGAAGACGCTCCGGCACTCGATAAGCGCGCCAAACAAATCGAGGACGAGATAAACGGTATTATCGCGAAGCTTGCCTCGCTTCATGCCTGGTCGTTCTGTTTCTCGCGGCTCAAGGAAGAGCATCGGCGT
>CAZJMO010000006.1:0-23701 GCA_964547085.1 uncultured Fibrobacteraceae bacterium
GCACGCTCAACAACTACGCGCAGGCGCAGAAGCTCCTGAAGAAGGACATGGAGAAGGGGCTCTCCGGCGACGACGTGCGCGAGGGTCTGACCGCCATCATCTCGGTGAAGATCCCCGAGCCGCAGTTCGAGGGCCAGACCAAGACCAAGCTGGGAAACACCGAGGTCAAGGGCCAGGTCGAGCAGCTGGTGAACGCCACGCTCGGCACCTACCTCGAGGAGCATCCCAAGGAAGCCAAGGCGATCATCGGCAAGTGTGTCGCGGCGGCGCAGAGCCGCGAGGCCGCCCGCCGCGCCCGCGATCTGGTGCGACGCAAGAGCAGCCTCGACTCTGGCTCGTTGCCCGGCAAGCTGGCCGACTGCTCGAGCCGCGATCCCAAGGAGTGCGAGCTCTACCTGGTGGAGGGCGACTCCGCGGGCGGTTCGGCCAAGCAGGGCCGCGACCGTCGCTTCCAGGCGATCCTGCCGCTCAAGGGCAAGATCCTCAACGTGGAGAAGGCCCGCCTCGACAAGATGCTCGGCAACGACGAGATCAAGACCATCATCACGGCGCTGGGAACCGGTGTCGGGGTGGGTCTCTTCGATATCGAGAAGCTGCGCTACCACAAGGTCATCATCATGACCGATGCCGACGTGGACGGCAGCCATATCGCAACGCTGATCCTGACGCTGTTCTTCCGGCAGTTCCGCGAGATCATCGAGCAGGGCCACATGTTCATCGCGCAGCCGCCGCTCTACCGCGTCAAGAAGGGCAAGACGGAGATCTATGCCCAGAGCGACGACGAGAAGGACGCGCTCCTCGAGCGGTTCGGCGACCGCGGCGTCTACGTCCAGCGCTACAAGGGTCTGGGCGAGATGAACCCCGATCAGCTCTGGGAGACCACCATGAATCCGGACTCGCGCACCTTGACGCGGGTCCAGCTGGAAGACGCCGCCAGCGCGGACCAGATCTTCCGCATCCTGATGGGCGACGAGGTCGAACCGCGCCGCCGATTCATCGAGGAGAACGCGGCCAGCGTGAACCTCGCCGACCTGGACATCTAGACCGGCCGGCCGGACCGGCGCCGCCGGCATCCGGACGCGCAACGGACGACTCATGACGAACGAGGAAACGACGTGACAGACGAGCGTGACGACATCAACAAGGGCCGAGACGAGGAACTGCCCCCGACCAATACCGGCGAGACGATCATCGACGTGGGCATCGAGAAGAGGATGCGGACGGCGTACCTCGAGTACTCCATGAGCGTCATCATCTCGCGTGCGCTGCCCGATGTGCGCGACGGCCTGAAGCCCGTGCATCGGCGCGTGATGACGGCGATGAACGACCTGAACCTGCAGCCGGGCAAGCCCTACCGCAAGTCGGCCAAGATCACCGGTGACACCACGGGTAACTACCACCCGCACGGCACCGCGGCGGTCTACCTCACGATGGTGCGCATGGCGCAGGACTTCTCGTTGCGTTACCCGCTGGTCGACGGCCAGGGCAACTTCGGCAGCGTCGACGGCGACAGCGCCGCGGCCGAGCGCTATACCGAGGCGCGGCTGACCAAGTTCGCCACCGAGATGATGCAGGACATGGAGAAGGACACCGTCGACTTCGTTCCCAACTACGACGGATCGCGCGAGATGCCCTCGGTGATGCCCGCGCGCGTGCCGAACCTGCTGGTCAACGGTTCGGACGGCATCGCCGTCGGCATGGCCACCAAGATTCCGCCGCACAACATCGGCGAGATCAGCAACGGTCTGCTGGCGCTGCTCGAGAACCAGGATCTGGAACCGGCCGACATGCTCCAGTACGTGCAGGGGCCGGACTTTCCCACCGGCGGCGTGATCCACGGCCGCAAGGGCATCTGGGACTACGTGACCACCGGCCGCGGCCGCATCGTCGTGCGCGCACGGACCGACATCGAGGTCGAGGATTCCGGGCGCGCCAAGATCATCATCACCGAGATTCCCTACCAGGTGAACAAGTCCTCGCTGATCGAGCGCATCGCACAGCTCGTGCGCGGCGGCACTCTCGAGGGCATCAGCGATCTGCGCGACGAATCCGACCGTGACGGCATGCGCATCGTGGTCGTGCTCAAGAAGGATGCGTTCCCTCAGGTCGTTCTGAAGCAGCTCTTCGCGCACACCCAGATGCAGAACACCTTCGGCGTGATCAACCTGGCGCTGGTCGACCACCAGCCGCGGGTGATGTCGATGAAGGAGACCATGCTGCACTTCCTCGATTTCCGCGAGGAGGTGGTGGTCCGGCGCACCAAGTACGAACTGCGCAAGGCGGAGGAGCGCGCGCACCTGCTGGAGGGCTACCGGATCGCGCTCGACCACATCGACGAGATCGTCGAGCTGATCAAGACCAGCGACTCGCCCGAAACCGCCAAGACCGCGCTCATGTCGCGCTTCAGTCTGAGCGAGGTCCAGTCGCAGGCCATCCTGGACATGCGTCTGGCCCGGCTGACCGGCCTCGAGCGCAAGAAGATCGAGGACGAGTACCGCGAGCTGATCGAGAAGATCACGTACCTGAAGTCGGTGCTCGCCAGCCGTGACCTGGTGCTGCAGATCGTGGCCGAGGAGATCCGCGAGATCCGCGACGCCTACTCCGACGCGCGTCGCACCGAGATCGTCGAGGACGAGGGCGAGATCGATCTGGAAGACCTCATCGCCGACGAGCCCATGGTCGTGACCATCTCGAACCAGGGGTACATCAAGCGGATTCCGCTGGATACGTATCGCCAGCAGGGACGCGGCGGCAAGGGCATCACCGCCATGCAGACCAAGGACGACGATTTCGTCGACAACCTCTTCGTGGCGTCGGCGCACCAGTACCTGCTGGTGCTCACGCAGAAGGGCCAGCTCTACTGGCTGAAGGTGCACCGCATCCCCAAGGCGGCGCGCGCGGCCAAGGGCCGGCCGCTGGTGAACCTGCTCCAGATCCAGCCGGGCGACAAGGTTCACGCGGTGGTGCCGGTGCGGGAGTTCCGCGAGGACCACTTCCTGTTCATGTGCACCAACATGGGCGTGGTCAAACGGACGCCGCTGACCGATTTCTCGCGTCCGCGCCAGGCCGGCATCCGCGCCATCAACCTGCTCGACGACGAGCGGCTGATCACCGTCAGCGAGACCGACGGCGAGCGGCACATCGTGTTGGCGGCGAGCAACGGCATGGCGATCCGCTTCCAGGAATCCGATGTCCGGGCGATGGGCCGCACCGCGCGCGGCGTGCGCGGCATCTCGCTGGCCAAGGGCGAGGAAGCCGTCGGCATGGTCGTCGTCGAGAGCGACGAGACCGACATCTTCGCGCTCACCGAACACGGCTACGGCAAGCGCACCGGCGTCACCGACTACAGGATCCAGAAGCGCGGCGGCAAGGGCCTGATCACCATCAAGTGCACCGAGCGCAACGGCAGCCTGGTGGGCATCCGCGGGGTCACGCCCGAGGAGGAGCTCATGGTGATCAAGCGCGGCGGCACGCTCATCCGGATCTCGGTGGGCGCCATCAGCAGCCTCGGACGCAACACGCAGGGCGTGCGCATCATCAACCTCGGCACGGAGGATTCCGTGGCCGGCATGGCGCGGATCCCGGTCGGCGACGAGGACGAGGTCGAGGCCGACGGCGAGCGGACGGACGCAACCGACGACGTTCCCACGGACGACACCGAAGAGACGCCGGAGCCGCCGATCGACGAGGTCGATTAGAAGCGGTAGACGTAGAATGCGTGCGGGCGTCGTTCGACCAGGTCGTTTTCGCTGCTGACGATGGCCACTGAACGACCCGCACTCGGCGAGGAGAAGGCTGCGCCGCCGGCGGTCCCGAACATGGATGCGCTGTAGACGCCGGTGATGTCGACGCTGAAAAGCTGGTGCGGCCGTTCATTCGGTGTCAGGACATCCAGTCGAACCTCGAACTGTCCGGCCGGGACGATCGCCGGGCGCACGTAGAAGTCGATCGCATTCTCGCCGAACGGTGCGTCGAGCGCGTTGAGTTTCATGGTGATCGTCTCCGGCTCCACGCGGTCGGTCGGCTCTCCGAGCAGGAATCCACACAGATCCAGACGCGCGGCGACGATCTCCGCCCAGTCGTGGGGAAACGGGGGCGGCTCCAGCGAGAAGACGGCCGTGCGACCCATCTCGGCCGACACGACGAGCAGTTCCGCGCCGCCGCGATTGGCGTTGAGGGAATCGGTCCCGGTGAAGATGTAGCTGTCGTGTTCGATCGCCCAGGTGACGGACGCGTCGCGGGTGACGACCAGATCCAGCAACTGGCCTTCGGTGTGGACGACGAACGTGGTCGTCACCGGGTTGTAGCCCGGCACGTCCGCGTGAAGCGACAGCGGACCGATCGGCACGTCGTCGAGGCGCCAGGATCCGTCGCTGTCGGACGCCACGACCAGATCGTCGATGCGCAAGACGGCGTTGAGCGGACCGTCGGCTCTGTGGCGAACCAGGCCGCTCACCGAGACCAGGGTATCCAGCGGCGTCATCGCCAGGTCGAGGAACTGGTATGCGCCGACATCGACGACCACCGAGAGGTCCCGGTATTCGTCGGCCGTCACGAGAACGCCGGTGTCGCCCTGGACAACGTGCGGAAAACGGAAGATGCCGTCGGCTCCGGCGGTGATGGTTCGGCCGTTGATCGATACGGTCGCACCGGCCACCGCGACGCCGCTGTAGATGCGGGTCACCTGGCCCCGAACGACGCCGTCGGCCGGAGCTGTCGTCGCACCGTCGCAGCCCGCGAAGACGATCCAGCAAGACAGGCCGACAAGACACGACAGGACGGCCGGGCCGGGGCGGGAGGCGATCATGAACACACTCCATGAAGGGGCCGGGGTCGTTATCACACGTTACGGAGCCGGGATTTCCGGGGCAAGACGGCGCGCGGTCCGAACCGTCGACCACGGGTTGCGCGAAGCGGCCGCCGGCAGTACCATGCGGGCCGGACTGGACCGGAGCAGAATCCGGGGTCGGAACCGGGAAAGACCATGATTCGAAAGACGTGCATCGGGTTCCTGCTGCTGATTCTCGGGTCGGTCCTTGCGCCAGCGCAGGCCGAGTCGTTGGCGGAGTATGCGCTCGGCGACGGCATCACGTTGCGGCTGGAGGCCGGGGGAGACCTGGTCCTGGGCGCGACCACGCCGGACGGTGACTGGTCGCCGCTGTTGACCTGTTCGTGGCCCGAACCGGCCGTGCGAAGGTCGGTGCCGACGCAGGTCTTCGTGGGCACGGCGCGGGAGGGCGACCAGGGCGGCCGCCGCGGCTTCACGCGCGACGCCGACGACGATGCCGACGGCGATGTCGACGAGGATCCTCTCGACGGTCGCGACAACGACGGCGACGGCGCCGTGGACGAGGATTTCGCCGCGGTGAGCGACGCGATGACCGTCTGGGATCAAGTGCGCGCCGGCCGGGAACGGCACCTCGAGACCTATCACTGGACCTACCCTCATCTAGCCCGCCTCGTCGCCGCTGCGTTCACGCAGCGGAACGGCTGCCCGTGCGACCCGCTGGAACTGACGCTGCACGGCGCGTCGGCGTGGCGGCAGGTGGACGCGGCGGTTCCGTCGCCCGAGGCCGGGGTTCAGGATCCCATATTCCTGGCGCGGACGACCTCGGCCACCGATGCGTCCGCGGAACTCTGGTTCGGTGTGGTGATTCTGGATACCGACGAGCGGCGCCACGCCGGAGAACGTGTCCGCGCCGACGCCGACCGCCTGACCGTTCCGCTGTCGAGCGAACGCCAGGAACTCGCGCTGGCCGCCGGACCGACCTGCGCCCAGGTCGTGAACGATCTTCTGGCCGCTGCCCGTCTGCAGACCGGGGCCGTCGATCCGGTGTCGGGACAGACCGTTGCCTGGCTTCCGCCGGCGGTCCCCACCGAGATTCCGGCCGGGAGACGGCCGACCGCGAGCGTGCGCGCCGAATCCGCGGGCGGCTTCACGCTGCTTCTCGCCGCCGAACGGGATCAGATTCTGCGGTTCGATCCCGACCTCTTCCGCCTCGATCACCAATCGCTGGGGTCGCCCGACCTGTTGATCTGGCGACCGGTGATCGGTCCGGCCGCGTCGCTGTCGTGGCCTCCGGCGCTCGACGACCCCGCGGTCTACGCTCCCTACGCAGTGCTGGATGTCGCCGCCGCCGGAACCATGGAATATTTCTACGGCGCTGGCGAACCCTCCGGGACGGCACTCTCCGCCGTGCATGTGGATGGCCGCCGCGTGGAACTTCCGGCGACCCGGACGGCGGTCTCCGATTCGATCCCGACCCCGGCGGCGGCGTTGGCGCCGGGCGAGTCGAGCCAGGGTCCGAGGCTGTCGCCGCGACTGCTGTCGAATTATCCCAACCCGTTCCGCACGACCACGCGCGTGACCTTCAAGGTTCCCGCAACCGCGGAAGAGGCCTTCGTTTGGGATGACGCAACGACAATAGATCCTCAAATGCGTCTCCCGTACGTGGGCGGTTCGGCAAATGTGTCTGTCACCGTTTATGGTCTCGAAGGCCGCGAAGTCGCGTCCCTGTTCGCCGGTTCTGTCGGCGTCGGCATATACGAGGCGCAGTGGAACGGCAGGGACCGCCAGGGCCGGACCGTGGCGTCGGGGGCATATTTCTGCAAACTACAGATCGAACAGTGGACGACCGCTAAGCGGCTTATTTTTGTCCGGTAAGCCGTTTTGCGCCGCTGTGCTGTGAAAAGTATCCAAAGCATTTGAAAGATTTGTGTATTTGATCGTAGACAGGATCCCACAGTAGCCCTTATGATATTTTCTCAAGAGTATGGAATTTATCAATTCCGTCACATCTTTGCTTTACCCAAGGTGGATAATATCTCTTGGGAGTGATCATGGAAGAGAAACTGGCGGTCCAACCTCACGATTGGGCCAATTTCCTTATCGAGTTCCCGACGTTGCCAAAGCAGCTCGTAGAGGGTCGCGAGGAGAGTCAACGGGTTCTGTTCGTATGTCCGGTGGCGGAGAAGAACCCCACCGAGTTGTTTCTGGCGCTCTTCGGTCGTCAGATCGTGATGCAGCGCCTACAGATCGGGGAATCCCTCGAGGCCGGGACGCGGATCCGGTTCGCATTCCTGTATGCCCCGGACTTTCCGGCCAATCCCGAGCGGATGTTGAGCACTTTGGTCAGTCGCGAGGACACGGTCATCCTGCTCGCCGACAAGACCAATGTCGTGCTCACCGCGCGTAACGTGATGGATCAGCTGACGCAGCCTCGCGCCGCGGCGGGACTCCGGACCGCCGGCGAGACGGGCTACGGCCTCCTCGACGCGCAGCAGATCGCCCAGGAAGGCGAAGAGTCGATCTGGGACGACCAACTGCCCGACATCGTCCTGGTCGACGACGAGGGAAATCTCGTCCACGCGACCACCAACCTCGGCGATTATCGGGCCGAATACGCCTGCCGCTTCGTTCTGGCGCATTATCACGAGAACGTGAACCGCGACAAGATGGCCGACATGGTCCACCTGTCGCCCGGTTACTTCTCGAATCTGTTCCGTTCCGAGGTGGCGATGAGCTTCAGCGATTACCTCATCATGGTCCGGATCGAGAACGCCAAGGCCATGCTCCGGCGATTCGAGCTCTCGGTGGAAGCCATCAGCAAGAAATGCGGCTTCAACAGCCTGGCGCACTTCTCCCGGACGTTCAAGGACCGCTGCGGCCTGTCGCCGCTGAAATATCGCAAGAGCCCGCATGTCGCGTCCTGATTGCCGGGACTGAGCGAGTCTCGAGGCCCTTCCTGCCGGAAGGGCCTTTCTCTATCCTATCCCCGGGACTAACTTTGGTTCGTGCCCCGGATATTGTGTCCCGCGCCACGACGGCGAATGGATCGCGGTCGGGCGAGGATCGGACCCAGAGGCCAGACACATCTTCGCTGGCGCAACCCGAGGATCTGCGGTGTCACTGCTCAGCTTGAATCAAGCCACCTTCGACTATGGTCGAGAACCCATCCTGACCGCCGCCACGCTCGCCATCCATCCGGGGCATCGCTACGCCCTGGTCGGTCCCAACGGCGCCGGCAAGACCACGCTTCTGGCGCTTCTGGTCGGCGAGCTGTCGCTGCAGGAAGGCCAGCGCCAGATGGGCAGCGGCGTGCGCGTGCGCTATCTGCGGCAAGAGAGCGTGCTCGGCGTGGAAGGTGAGGGGGAGCGCCCGCTCCGCGCCGTCGTGCGGGAGGCGGCGTTCGGGGACGAGCTGTCGCTGCAGGCGGATCTGGCGGCCCTGAGCGGGCGTCTCGCCGTCGCCGATCCGGACGCAGACCCGGCCGGACACGCGGCGCTCGTGGAGCAGCAGGGGCGGCTGCAATCGGAGTTCGAGCGGCTCGAGGGCTACACGCTGGACACGCGGCTGGACACGGCGCTCAGCGGCGTCGGGTTGCCGCGGGCGATCTGGGACAGTCCGCTGGGCCGCCTGTCGGGCGGCGAACGGCGGCGGGCGGCGCTCGCGGCGACGTTGATGGGCCGCGCCGACCTCCTGCTGCTGGACGAGCCCACCAACCACCTCGACCTGACCAGCCGCGAGTGGCTCGAGGGCTTCCTGATCGAACGCGCGGGCGCGGTCGTGATCATCTCGCACGACCGCTGGTTCCTCGACCGCGTGACGCAGCGCACGCTCCACCTCGAGCGCGGCCGGCTGACCGAATACAGCGGCAACTACACCTTCTATGCGCGTGCGAGCGGGGAACGTCGGCGCCAGGATCAGGCCGCGTGGAAGCGCCAGCAGGATCACATCCGACAGACCGAAGCGTTCATCCGCAAGAACATCGAGGGCCAGAAGACCAAGCAGGCGCAGGCGCGGCGCAAGCAACTCGAAAAGCTCGACCGCGTCGACCGTCCGGTCGCGCAGGAGAAGCTCTACCGCTTCGATCTGCGGCCCGTGCGCGATAGCGGCGGCACCGTGCTGCAGACCGAGGGCGTGGCCAAGGGATTCGGCGCGCGGATGCTGATGAAGGATGTCGACCTGCAGATCGTGCGCGGCGAGCGGGTCGGGATCCTCGGACCCAACGGCTGCGGCAAGACCACGCTGCTGAAGATCATGGCCGGCCTCGAGGGCGCCGACCGCGGCCGCGTCGTGCGCGGGCACAACGTGGACCTCGGCCTCTACGACCAGAACCTGCAGACGGTCCGCGACTACAACACGGTGCTGGGCGAGATGCAGGCGGTGGATCCGACGGCGACGCTCGGCGAACTGCGCTCGTTCCTGGCGGCGTGCGGGTTCGGCGAGGAGATGCTCGACCGTGCGGTGGCCAGCCTGGCGGGCGGCGAGCGGGGTCGTCTCGCGTTGCTGCGGCTGATCAAGGAGGGGCACAACACCCTGCTCCTGGACGAGCCCACCAACCATCTCGACATCCGCAGCCGCGAGTCGCTCGAGCAGGCTCTCCGCGAGTACCCGGGTACGCTGATCATGGTCTCGCACGATCGGCTCTTTCTCGACAAACTCGTGGATCGGTTGATCTTGTTCCCGGAGGCCGGGAGCGCCGACGCGTCGCTGCGCGTCTTCCTCGGCACCTACGGCGAATACGTCCGCAAACGCGACGAGGAACGCCGCGCCGCCGCGGCGATCGTCGCGAGAACCAGACCCGAGCCCGAACAGACGCCGCGCGAGACGGCGTCGTCCGGGTTGAGCAAGAACGAGCAGGCGCGACGACGCGCGTGGATCTCCGAGGTCGAGGAGACGATCGTGGCGCTCGAGCAGGAGAAAGAGAACGCGTTGACGGCGATGTCGGCGCCCGACTGTGCCGCCGCGCGGCGTCTGGAACTGGCCGACCGTTGCGCCACCATCGAGACAGAGCTGGAGGATGCCATGACCCGCTGGGAACACTGGAACGCCGAGATCGACGGGAGCGGGAACTGATGGGTGGCCCGGGATTCGACCGCCGCGAATACGAGCGCCGCGAACGCGCGGTGCTGGTCGGCGTGCATCTGCCGCAGAATCCGGACAGCCCGCTCGGCGGTCCGGCCGACACCGAGGAACTGGCTCGCCTGGTCGACACCGCCGGCGCCGACACGCTCGCCGTGCTGGAACAGCGACTGGCGAGTCCCAATGCGTCCACGTTCATCGGCAAGGGCAAGTTCGAGGAACTTCGCGAGGCCGTGATCACACACGACGCCGACCTCGTGGTCTTCGACAACGACCTGGCGCCGAACCAGGGCCGCAACCTCCAGAAGGCGCTCGGCGAGGATGTCCGCGTGCTCGACCGCACCGAACTGATTCTCGACATCTTCGCCCGCCACGCCCGCACCCGACAGGCGCGCCTGCAGGTCGAGCTGGCGCAGCTCCAGTACCTGTTGCCGCGGCTGACGCGCATGTGGAAGCATCTCGAGCGCCAGGCCGGCGGCATCGGTACGCGCGGCCCCGGCGAGACCCAGCTCGAGACCGACCGGCGCCTGATCGGTCGGCGCATCTCCGCGTTGCGGCGACAGCTCAAGCAGATCCAGGGCGAGCAGCACACCCGCACCCGCGGTCGGCAGCAGGAGTACCGCGTGGCGCTGGTGGGCTACACCAACGCCGGCAAGAGCACGCTCATGAACGCCATCACCGGCGCCGACGTCTACGTGCAGGACCAGCTCTTCGCCACCCTCGACGCGACCACCCGCCGCGTCGATCTGGACGAACGGCGACGCTTCCTGCTGACCGACACCGTCGGCTTCATCCGTCGCCTGCCGCATCACCTGGTGGAGAGTTTCAAGGCGACGCTGCAGGAGGTGTCGGACGCGGATCTGCTGCTGCACGTGGTCGACGCCGGCGGTGCCGATCCGCAGGCGCAGATCGACGCGGTGCAGCAGGTGCTGGCGGACATGGTGGCTGCGGACGTGCCGATGCTGCTGGTCTTCAACAAGATGGACACCGTGCCCGACACCGTTCTGGCGCTCAACCGGCTCACGCGGCACTACCCCGGCGCGCTCTTCGTCTCGGCGGTGGAGCCAGGGGGAGCCGCAACCGTGCGCAACGCGGTGGTCGATCGCCTGCGCGCCGACGAACGGCTCTACCGCTTCCAGCTTCCAGCGACCCGGCTCTACCTGCTCGGCCCGTGGCATCGGACGCGTGACGTCCTGGAGCAGGTGTGCGAGAATGGCGTCTGCACGGCGGTTGTCCGCATGCGTCAGGAAGACGCACGCCGCCTGCTTTCGCACGAGTCCGAGGTCAGGGAGGTCCCCGGTCCGTGAACCGATACGCACCGCTGCTGCGCAACAACGGCTTTCGCGCCGTGTGGGCGGCCGCCATCGTCAGCGGACTCGGCGACCGCATCGCCGCCATCGCTCTCTACCTGCTGATCTACCGCCTGACCGGAAATCCCGTGGATCTCGGCATCCTGGCCGCGACGCAGATCGTGCCCGCGATCCTGCTCGGGCCGGTCGCCGGCGTGATCTGCGACCGCACGGGCCGCAAGGGCATCATGGTGAGCAGCGACCTCGTGTCGGCGATGGTCGTCGCGTCGATCCCGCTGGTCAGCTCGACCGTGCATGTCTACCCGCTGTCGGCGCTGCTGGGCTGCGGTCGGCAGTTCGCGGGCCCGGCGCGTATGGCGCTCCTGCCGGACGTGGTGGGCGAGGATCTGCTGGGTGCGGCCAACGGCCTGCTCATGCTCACGCGCAACATCGTGCTGCTGGTGGGGCCGGCCGTCGGCGGCGCGCTCGTGGCCTGGCGCGGCACCGACCCCGCATTCTGGTTCGACGCCGCGACGTTCGTGGTGTCGGCCGCCATCCTCGCGCTCTGGCGTTTCAGCGAGCCGGTGCGCGGTGATGTCGCCGCCGCGACGCGCGACGGTTCGATCCCGGCACGGATGGCGCGTCTCTATCGCGAGGCCGCCGACGGTCTGGCCGGCGTGACGGACAGCAAGCCGCTGCGCCTGGCGTTCGGATTCTTCGCGGTGCTGACCTTCGTGACGGCCATGCAGCAGCCGCTGATCGTCGTCTTCGTCAAGGAGATCCTCCGCGGCACCGACGTGCAGCTGGGCGTGATCATCTCGGCCGCCGGCCTGGGCGGCATCCTCGGCGCGGTGGCCGGCGGCCTGGTCGTCGGCAAGCACCGGCCGATGGCGATCATCGCCGCGATGACCGGCCTGGACGGCATCCTGCTGGTGGTCTTCGCGATGAACCGCTCGTACGTCCTGGCGCTGATCCTCTTCGCGTGCTTCGGCGCGCTCTCCACCCTCGTGCAGATCGCGCTGGCGACGTTCCTGCAGCAGAACGCCCCGGACGATCGCCGCGGCCGCACCTTCGGGTGGCTGGGCACGGTGATCGGGCCGATGTCGCTGGCGGCTGTCTTCCTGGGACCGCTCGCCGCGGCGTTCGTCGGCGTGGTCGCGGTGCTGGCGCTGTGCGGTGTGGCGGAGGTCGCCATGGCCGGCGCGGGCCTGTGGTCGCGGAGTCCCGAACACCGGAAGATCTGAACACCCGCGACCGGCAGTTTGCACCCCCGGCCGTCGCCGGACGCGCCAATCCCCCGTAAAACCGCATTCCGGACGTCTCCGGGGCAGGCACACGCCTTGCACGGATCAGGTGGGTCATTGTTTTATGCACGACCACGCCCGGAGGCCGGTCCATGGTTCGCCAGCCCGTTCGACAGCCAGGATTCACGCTCGTGGAATTGATGGTCCTGCTCGGGATCCTCGGTCTGCTGGCGGCGATCGCCGTGCCGTCCTTCAACGGCTACATGCGCGCCAACCGCATCGACGTGACCGCCGACGAGATCGCGTCCGACATGGCGCTGGCCCGCGCGACGGCCGTCGCCAACAGCTGCGTCATGCAGTTCTCGGGAACTGCGACCGGCTACACCATCACCGACACCTCCAGCGGCCGCGTGATCCGGAATCGTACGTTCGGCGGCGCAGTCCGCCTGGTGGCCGACACGACGGTGAACTTCTTCCCGTGGGGCTCGGCCGACTCTTCGAACCTGTCCCTCGACAACGGCATCAACACCATCCAGCTACAGGTGTTGCCGACCGGCATAGTGGAGGTGGGGCCATGATGCGCGCGATGCGGACTTGCCTGAAACGGTGGCGCGACAACGCCGCGGACCGCGACGGATTCACCCTGGTCGAGGTCCTGGTGGTGCTGGTGATCATCTCCGTGGGCATCCTGCCGCTGGCCATGGTCCAGACGCGGGCGCGCCAGGAAGTGACCGAGGCCGACCTCTACACGCGGGCCGTCACGGTGGCCCAGCGTCAGCTCGAGTGGACCAAGGGTCGCGGTTTCGCCAATGCCGTTTCGAGCACCGGCCAGGACGGCGTCGTGCAGTGGACCACGACCGTCACCGACATCGACGTCGGCCTGCGTCAGATCCACGTCACGGTGATTTTCCCCCAGCGCAGCCTGCCGGACACGCCCCAGGTGGCATCCCTGGTCTCCATGCGGTGAGTGAGGTGAACCTGATGAATCGCCCGAACAAGAGAATCCGGACGACGCTCGACCGCCGGGGCATGACACTCATCGAGACGATGGTCGCGCTGGCCATCTTCGGGGTCGTCGCCACGGTCGTGGTCGGCTTCATGACCGGCTCGCGGAAGACGTACAACAGCACCAGCGACCGCGCGCACTACCAGCAGTCGCTCCGCGCGGTGTTCTCGTTGATGACGCGCGAGATCCGCAGCGCCGGCTGTGATCCGGCCGACGTGGGCTTCGACGGTTTCCCCACCGCCGACGACCTGACGTTGCGTTGTCGCATGGATCTCGACGGCGACGGCGTGACGCTCGGCGTCAGCCCCGACGAGGACGTCACCTACACCTACAATCCCGGTCCGGCGACGCTCCAGCGCACCATCGCGGGCGGCCTGACCCAGACGATCCTGAACGATGTCCAGAGCGTCCAGTTCAGCTACTTCGACGCGGAGGGCAATGCGCTCCCGGTGACGCCGCTGAACAGCGCCGACCGCGAGCTTGTCCGCTTCGTCGACATCGCCATCGACGGTCAGTTGCGCGACGGCGAACCGGTGACCTACTCCACCCGCGTCTACGTGCGCAACGGCTGACTCGATTAGCCCGGAAAGGAGGCGCCATGCGCGACGTCAGCATCCGCCGCCCCGATCGCGAAGGTTTCGCCCTGGTAACCAGCCTGCTGATCATCCTGCTGCTCAGCCTGCTGGCGGTTGCTGCGGTCATCCTCTCCAGCACCGAGAAGCGGACCAGCTTCGCCGAGTCCGTGCATTCCTCGGCGGTCTTCTCGGCCGACGCCGGCGGCGAGAAGGCGATCCATTACCTGCGGATGAGCGACTCTCCGCCCCGGATCACCAACTTCGCGGACTTCAAGGTCCACGGCGAGAGCGATCAGCCGGTCGTCGGCAGCCAGTCGTTCGATTACGACTGCAGCTACGTACGCAAGCGGCCCAAGCCGGGCTGGGGCGTCACCTTCCTCGACTACGACTACCGCGTCGAGAGCGCCGGCCGGGCCTCCATCAGCGGCCGCAGCGACGTGGATCTGGTCGCCAGCCGTCTCTTCCGCGAAGGTTACTGATTCGCGACGTTCTCGTCGTGGCGGGCACGGTCCGGAAGGAAGGCGACATGACCTGCAGCACCCGGAATAGAGCTCAGCGCGGAATTTCCAGGTGACGTTCGAGCTGTGCGACCTGCGCCTGTTCGGACGCCGAGAGACGCGGCAGCGCGGCGGCCCGGCCCAGGGCGCGCCGCGCTGCTTCGTCGTCGCCCAGACGCGCCCTGACGAGCGCCAGGTTGAACCAGCCCGGCGCGTACCCGGGGAAGTCGTCGGTGAGCTTCTCCAGGATCTCCGCCGCCTCGTCCAGACGTCCCAGCTCGGCCAGCATCGACGCCAGGTTGCTGCGATATCGCGCGCGGCCGGGATCCAGCTCGATGGCCCGCTGTAGCGCGACGACGGCCTCGTCGTCACGGCCCAGCGCCCTCAACGACAGCGCCCGACCGTGCCACGGGAACGCCCAATCGGGATCCGCGTCGCTCGCGACGGCGTATCCGACGAGCGCCTCGTGGTGGCGGTCCAGGGTTGCCAGCGCGCGCGCTCGCCGGTACAGCACGAACGAATTGTCGGGCAGCCGGCGCGCCGCTTCTTCGTAGGCCGCCAGGGCGCCTTCGTGATCTCCCATCTTTTCCAGGTAACCGCCCCGTCGGAACGACGTCTCGGCAAGTCCCGGGCGCACGGCTTCGGCCGCGACGCACGCCGACAGCACGCCGGTCCTGTCCCCGATGTCGGCGGCGCGTGAGGCATTGGCGAGGTGGCTGTTCAGGAGTTCGTCGACCGGGTCGAGCGCGCTCCAGCTCGGCCAGAGCGCGGCGGTCAACAGCGCTGCGGCGGTCAGCAGCCCGGCCAGGCGCCGCGGTCGGCGGTCGCGTCGGGCGGCGATCACGGCCAGCAACCACGCGGCGGCCGTGATCGCCAGCAGCGGCGCCACCGGTTGCCGGTAGCGGGCCGTGGGAAAGAACGGCAGCAGCCCCAGGAACCAGCCGCCGACCAGGACGAGCCAGACGCGTCGCGCGGGACGACCGAGCACGACGGCGCCGGTCAGCCCGAGCGCGACCAGCAACACGAACGGCACCGGGAACAGGGCCAACGGTGTCAGCTTGTGGCGCCAGACGTTCCAGCTGACGATCTGCGGCAACTCGTAGCCGCTCCAGAACCGGTACGCCTTTCGGGCATAGTGGCCGACCATGGCGCCGGGCTCGCGCCACACCTTGAGGATCGCGCGGCGGGTCAGTTCGCGCGAGACGTCCGAGGGCGACATTTCGCGCCCGAGGTCGGCCTCCAGGAGGACCTCGCCGGAAGGGTCGAATTCGAATTGCGGGGTCGGCTCGATCGGTCCGAAGATGCCGCCGTACCGATCCTGCTGACCGATCAACAGGTTCACGCCGGCGTTGCTCGTCAGCAGCACGGCGTCGCCGCCGACGGTCAGGTTGCGCACGGTCACCGGCAGGATCGCCAGCGCCGCGCCCAGCCACAGGAGGCCGCCGAGACGCCGGCGCCGACCTCGGGGGATCAGCAGCAAGAGCAGCGGCAAGAGCGCCAGGATGTTGCCGCGGGCGGTGGCGGCCAGGCCGACCAGAAGGCCCAGGCCGAGCCAGGCGCGGGCGGTGGGTCGGGTCGCGGCGCGGTCGGCCTGCAACGCGATCAGCATCGCCAGCGTGGTGACCAGCGTGGCCATCAGGCGCAAGCCCGCGTAGAATACCGGCGGGCCGTAGCCGGCGTAGAGCGCGGCGGCGATCAGCGCGCCGGTTTCGCCCGTCCAGCGGCGGGCCAGGCGATGCACCAGCACGATGTTCAACAGCGTCAGCAGCCATTGTCCGAGCATCATCGCGGCGCTGCCCACGCCGAAGACGGCGTAGCTCAGCGCCAGCAGGTGCGGGTAGAGCGGGCCCATCCAGTACGGCTGTCCGCGCCCCCAGTCGCCGGCCACGAGCGCGCGCGCCCAGACGTCGTAATTGTGGGAATCCAGGTACGGCACGTTGAAGAGGAGCGTGTCGCGCATGGCGAGCCAGGTCCAGACCCGCACCGCCAGGCTCAGGGCCAGAAGGCCGCCGAGCAGCAGGCGGTTGCGGCGGGCGATGTCGGCAGCGACGGGCGTGTTCATGCCCGCAGACTAAACGCCCGGCGGGAGCCTTGCAATGCATCGGGTTTTCCGGCAGTCTGGTCGGGCGACGATCGCCGCCTACAATGAGGAGACCGCCCATGGATATCCGCCTCGTCCGTCATCCGGATCCGCCCGCGCCGCCGGCCTGGGACAACCTCAAGTTCGGCCGGCACTTCGCGCCGCACATGGCCATGCTCAACTGGCACGACGACGCCTGGCACGACCCGCGCATCGTGCCGTACGGTCCGCTGAGCCTGGATCCCGCGGCGAAGGTGCTCCATTACGGCCAGGAGATCTTCGAGGGCATGAAGGCCTATCGCAAGGCCGACGGCTCGCTGCACGTCTTCCGGCCCGACATGAACATCGCGCGCTTCAACCGCAGCGCCGAACGCATGTGCATGCCCGCGGTCGATCCCGACTTCTTCCTGCGCGCCCTCGAGCGGCTGATCGACCTCGACGCCGCGTTCGTGCCGCCGCGGCCGGGGTCGCTCTACATCCGGCCCACGATGATCGGCCACGAGCCGAGCCTCGGCGTGGCGGCGTCCAGCATCTATCTCTTCTACATCATCACCGGGCCTGTCGGCACGTACTTCAAGGGCGGCGTCGAACCGCTCTATCTCCTGGCCGAGACCGAATGCGTGCGGTCGGCGCCGGGCGGCGTGGGCTTCGCCAAGACCGGCGGCAACTACGCCGCGGCGCTCCTGCCGATCCGGCGCGCGCAGCGGGACGGGTTCGACCAGATCATCTGGCTCGACGCGTTGACCCGCACGCGCGTCGAGGAGATGGGCGCCATGAACATCTGCTTCGTCTACGCGGACCGCGTCGTGACCGCGCCGATCATGCCCGTGAGCGACACCATCCTGGCCGGCGTCACCCGCGACAGCGTCGGCGCGCTGATCCGCGAGACGCCGCTGCGCTGGGTCGAGGAACCGCCGGTCCTGACCGAGGTGCTGGCCGACGCCGAGCGCGGCGTCCTGAAGGAGGCCTTCGCCTGCGGCACGGCGGCCATCGTCACGCCCGTCGGCCGGATCCACGCCGGCGGCCGCGACGTCACCATCGGCGACGGCGGGGAAGGGCCGGTCACGCGCGAGTTGCGCGAGACCCTGGGCGCGATCCACGCCGGCGAAAGCGACCGCCACCCCGAGTGGCTGCATCACGTTCCGCGCGGCTGACCTTGGCCCGGACCGCCGGAAGGTTTAGGATACACGGGACCAATGCGGGTGCCCGACCTCGAACGCTGGAGCCGACCGACCCATGCAGAACCTCGAACTCGACCGTCCCCTCGTCTGCTTCGACCTCGAGACCACCGGCACCGATGTCGCCAGCGACCGTATCGTCCAGATCTCGCTGATCCGCGTCGAGCCGTCGGGCGAGCGACGGATCTTCACGAGCCTGGTCAACCCGCAACGTCCCATCCCGGCCGAGGCGTCGGCGATCCACGGGATCCGCGACGAGCACGTGCGCAGCGAGCCGCCGTTCTCCCAGATCCGCGCCGAGGTCGAGGAGATCCTCGACGGCGCCTACCTCGCCGGCTTCAACATGGTCCGCTTCGATCTGCCGCTGCTCGAGGCGGAGATCCAGCGCGAGGGCGGCCGTTTCGCGGTCAAGGGCCGCCGCCTCCTCGACGCGATGTCGATCTTCCACAGGAAGGAACCGCGCAACCTCGAGTCCGCCGTGCGACTCTACTGCGGCCGCGACCTGCCGGGGGCCCATTCCGCCGAGGTCGACGCCTTGGCGACGCTGGACGTTCTCGACGCGCAGATCGGCCGCTACCCGGACCTGCCCCGCGACCCCGCGGCGCTCCACGTGTTCTGCAACCCGGACGAGGGCACGTATGTCGACCGCAGCCGCAGGTTCCGCTGGAACGACGCCGGCGACGCGGCGTTCAACTTCGGCAAGCACGAGGGACGCACGCTGCGCGAGATGGTGGCCAACCCCAAGGATCGTGGTTATTTGGAATGGATGATCGGCAAGGATTTCCCGGAGGAGGTCAAGGGCATCCTCCGCGACGCCCTCGACGGAGCCCTTCCGCGCCGCGCCTGACATCGGAAGACGGAGCCGACATGAACGACGACACGAGCCGCCCGGATTTCGAGAAGAAGCCCCTGCAGCGCGCCGAGTACATGACGTCCATGGCGCACCTCTACCGCGGCGAGTTGCAGCGGTCCATGTCGTGGCGTCTGCGGCTGGACACCACCACCAACTGGGCCATCTTCACGACCGCCGGTATCCTCACCTTCGCCTTCAACAATCCGCAGTTCGCCGCCCAGACGCTGCTGGCCGGCATGTACGCCAACCTCCTCTTCCTCGTCCTCGAGGCGCAGCGATTCCGCTTCTTCGACATCTTCCATTCGCGCCTGCGCATGATCGAGGAGAACTTCTACGGCCCGCTGCTGCGGCGGGACCTCGAGAGCCCCATGAACGACTGGGGCACGTGCATGGCCGATGACCTCTTCACGCCGCACTTCCCTCTCTCCATGCGCCAGGCGATCAGGGCGCGGCTCAAGCGGATCTACCTGGCGCTGTTCATGGCGCAGATGATCGGCTGGCTGCTCGTTGTGGCGCTGCAACCCCGCGACGCCAGCAAGGGTTTCTTCCATATCCTGGACATCGGACGCGTCCCCGGAATCGTACCGATGGTGCTGGTGGTCGGTCTGTTCGTCTTCCTGCTGGTCTGCGTCTCGACGGCGCCGCCGTTGCCGCGCCTCCCGGATGCATACCGCGACGGCAGCAAGGTGGACGCCAGTCGCGTGGTCTCCGACCTCGACGCCTGACCCGCGGCGGCGTAATCCCACTCATGTTCATGGTTTCTCGGCCGATGATCTTCACAGGCGCGTACGGTCACGACCGGGTCGGGGCCGTTTGGCCCGATTCGTGCCCGGTCGTCCGGTATGGGCGCGTCGGATCTTGATTCCAATCGCACGCTGATTTTCGCCGAGGAGAGATCATTCATGACCATCGTCGCGGATCAAACCGGGACCAATTGCGGCTGGCGGGCCGTCAATCTGGATGTTCTGCAGCGTATCGAGGATCTGCCCAGCCTCTCGTCGGTCGTCTCCGAATTTCTCGCACTTTCCCGGCGCGAGTACTTCTCGGCCAAGGACTTCGAGGCGGTTCTCTGCAAGGATCAGGCGCTGGTCGCGCGGCTGTTGAAAGTCGCCAACAGCGCGTTGTACGGGAAATCCCGCAGCATCCGGTCGATTCCCGAAGCCGTGGTGCTCGTGGGGCTCGACAACATGAAGAAGATCGTCTTCGCCGTCAGCACTGAGGGTTTGACCAAGTTGCGGCTGCGGAACTACGACTACGAGCCGAGCCGCGGCTACTGGATGCACTCGACCGCGGTCGGCCTGGCTGCCCGCGCGATCATCCAGGCGCTTCCCGACAAACCGCTCCACGGCGAGGAGGCGTTCGTCGCCGGCCTGCTCCACGATGTCGGGAAGCTCATCGTCGATGATTATCTCGACCCCGAACCCGGCAAACGCGCGGTGACGCTGAGTGAGGAATCCGACGCCGTGGGGTTGAACCACGTCGAGTTGGCGGAGTACATCCTCAAGCAGTGGCGGCTGCCCGACAGCATCGTGCAGGCGATCCGTGGACACCACGCGTCGGAGTCGGAGCTCGTCGAGAACCGTGGCGCGCGGGTGCTGCAGCTGGCGCAGGTCATCGTCGGCACCTGGCGGATCGGTCACGGCGAGCCGGTGGATCTGAGTCCGGATTTCGATCCGGCGCCCCACACCGTATTGATTGCGGCGACGGGGCTCCCGGAGTCCAAGATCGCGCAGGTCGTCTGGGATATCCGCCAGAATTTGACGGGGATCGAGAAGCTCTACGCCGCCGACTGATGGATACGGGCCCGCCCTTACAAGGCGGGCCTTTTCTTGCCGGTCGAGTTAGTTGCGACAAAAAATATTTGGTGCGACGGACCCTGGGCGTTAATATTTTCACCAGACACCATCGGTGGGTGTCGTTTCGCCGGGAAGGAGCAGGCCATGCGTGCGAGTCCGCAGCTGAGCGCCAGTCTCGAGGATTACCTCGAGGCGATTTTCCACATCGTCGTGGAAAAGCGCGCCGCTCGCGCCAAGGACATCGTCGAACGACTGGGCGTGCACAACTCGTCCGTCACGCAGGCGCTGCGCTCGCTCTCGGTCAAGGGACTGGTCAACTACGCTCCCTACGACCTGATCACGCTGACGGATGCGGGCCAGGCGGCGGCCGCGGACGTCGTCGAGCGCCATCGGGCGCTCCGGGCGTTCCTGGTCGAGGTCCTGGGGATGGAATCCTCGCGCGCCGAGGAAGATGCCTGTCGGCTCGAACACGACATCAGCCAGGAGGTCCTGGAGCGGCTCCGCCTGCTCATGGCCTACCGGCGCAGCAACCCCGAGAGCGTCGTCTGCTGGGACGAGACGCGGGGCGACTTCGTGACCGGAAGGGAGATCTGAGATGCCTCTGGGTTTGATACGCGAGGGAACCAGAGCCATTCTGCGGTCGGTCCAGGGCGGGCGCGGCCTGCGTGGTCGATTGGCTTCGCTCGGACTCATTCCCGGGGCGGAAATCACCGTACTGCGCAATGGCGGCGGCGGGCCCTTCGTGGTCGCGGTCAACAACTCCCGCATCTGCATCGGCCGGGGCATGGCCATGAAGATCGAGGTCGACTAGCTCCGCGGTCCACCTGCCCGTGTCCGTGGACGGCTCCAACGAATCGCAGGCGGTTTGGACGTGCAGCGCTTCACCGTGGCTCTGGCCGGGAATCCCAACTCAGGCAAGACGACGCTCTTCAACCGCCTCACCGGTGCGCGTCAGCACGTGGGGAACTATCCCGGCGTGACGGTGGAATGGAAAGAGGGCGTGCGCCGCACCCCCGACGCCCAGCTGCATTTCATCGATCTTCCCGGCACCTACAGCATGACCACGTTCAGCGAGGAAGAGCTGGTCGCGCGCGACTATCTGCTGAGCGACCGGCCGGACGCGGTCATCGATGTCGTCGACGCCAGCAATCTCGAACGGAACCTCTACCTGACGACCGAGCTCATGGAGCTGGGGCTGCCCATGGTGGTGGTCCTGAACATGAGCGACGTGGCCGAGGCCAAGGGATTGGCCATCGACACCGAAGCGCTGTCGAAGCGGCTCGGGGCGCCGGTCGTGCGCGTGGTCGGCACGCGAGGGCACGGGGTCGAGGCGGTGCTCGAGGCGGTGCTCCAGGTCGCCGGTCGCAACGGCGACGGACCGCGGCCGCGGGTGGACTTCGGGACCGAGATCGAACCGCACATCGCGCAGCTGGTGGCCGATATGGAGGCGCAGGAGAGCCGGCTGCCGGCGCGCCAACGTCGCTGGCACGCGGTCAAGCTGCTCGAGCGCGACCAGCGCATCACCGAGGATCTGGACGACGAGGCCCTGGCCGCCGGCGCGACGATCGCCGCCGCGGCCCTCGATCACGACGGGCCGGACACCAGCGACATCACCGTCAGCCGCCGGCGTTACGCGTTCATCGACAAGATCTGCGCCGCGGCGGTGCGCGGTCGCGCCAGGCCGGGCAACGACCGCACCGACCGCATCGATCGTGTCGCCATGCACCCGTTCTGGGGCGTGCCCATCTTCCTGACGATGATGTTCCTGGTCTTCCATCTCACCTTCACGCTCGGCGATCCCCTGATGCGCCTGATGGAGGCGGGCATCGGTCAGCTGGGGAGCGCGATCGCTTCGTTCTGGCCGGTCGGCGTGGCGAGCCCGCTCAAGTCTCTGCTGCTCGACGGCGTGATCGGCGGCGTGGGCGGCGTCCTGGTGTTCCTGCCCAACATCGTGCTGCTCTTCTTCGCCATCGCGTTGCTCGAGGGCAGCGGCTACATGGCGCGCGCGGCCTTCGTGATGGACCGGTTCATGAGCAGCGCGGGATTGCACGGCAAGAGCTTCATCCCGCTGCTCATCGGGTTCGGCTGCACGGTGCCGGCGATCATGGCCACCCGCACCCTGGAGACCCGGCGCGATCGCCTTATCACCATGCTCGTGCTGCCGCTCATGAGTTGCGGCGCCCGGTTGCCCATCTACGCCCTGATCATTCCGGCCTTCTTCCCGCATCGTTGGCAGGGGCCCGTGCTCTGGTTGCTGTACGTGACGGGGATCGTGCTGGCGCTGGTCGGCGCCCGCGTGCTGCGGCGGTCGATCTTCCGGGGCGAGACCACGCCGTTCCTCATGGAGCTTCCCCCGTACCGCATGCCGACCGTTACCAGCCTGCTGACCCAGATGTGGACCCGCGCCTGGATGTACGTCAAGAAGGCCGGCACGGTGATCCTGGGCGTGTCGATCATCCTCTGGGCGCTGACGACCTACCCGCAGCCTCCCGCGGATTGGACCCCGCCGGCCGATGTCACCGTCGGGATCGACGGCGGCGACGCTCCGGCGGCGGCGGCCATGGCCTACTCGGTGGCCGGCCGGACCGGTCGCCTGCTCGAGCCGATCCTCAAGCCGATGGGTTTCGACTGGCGCATCGGCACCGCGCTGATCGGGGCGTTCGCGGCCAAGGAGATCTTCGTGGCGCAGATGGGGATCGTCTTCGCGGTCGGCGATGCGGACGAGAACGCCGATGCCCTGCGCGCGAGGCTCAAGCGGATCTATGATCCCCTGGTCGGCTATTGCATCATGCTCTTCTGCCTGATCGCGACGCCGTGCATGGCCACCGTGGCGGTGACGCGGCATGAGAGCGGCAGCTGGCGCTGGGCGGCGCTCCAGTTCTGGGGCCTGACGGTGCTGGCGTGGATCCTCACGACCCTGGTCTACCAGGGCGGGCGATTGCTGGGGTTGTGATGGGTGCATTCGATCTGGTCGCCACGGTCACGATACTCGCGGTCGCCGTGTTCTGGGCGGGGCGTCGCGTATGGCGATCCACGCGCCGGAACAAGATGACCGGCTGCACGACCGGCTGTGGCGTGGCCGAGGGCGGCTGCGCCGGCTGTCCCATGGCGAGCGCCATGAACGCGCAGAAGCAGGATACCGAAGCTGGCGGGGTTGAGGAAAAAACGGAATCTTGAGATGGCGAATGTCGCATCGCCGCCGGATGGATCCGGATCTCGAGACCGGGATGGCCAGCATGTCCGAACAAGAACGCCCTGCCGATAGCTTTGACGACAGCGCCGCATCGACGTCGTTGTCCCTGGAACTCCTCGCCGACA
>CAZJMO010000006.1:23711-26658 GCA_964547085.1 uncultured Fibrobacteraceae bacterium
GTGGCGCCGTATTCGTCGCCGGTGTTGCGCAATTCCTCGCCGACATCATCGATCTCCTGCCGCTGGGCGTTCTGGTGAAGGATGTGCGCGCGGATTTCCGATGCGTTCTCTGGAACGAGTATCTCGTCGACATGACCGGCCTGACCTCCGAACAGGTCCTTGGCAAGACCGACGCCGAGGTCTTTCCCGCGAAGATCGCCGCCGAGCACGACATGTTCGATCGTGAGGTCGTGGAGACGGGGCGGATGTTGCGTCGTCCCGGGACCGTCAGCCAGTTCTCGGTTCCCGGCCACGTGATCGACGTGACCAAGTTCCCGGTGCGCGGCGCGGCCGGGGATATCGCGGTGGGCATGACGATCCTGGAGGACGTCACGGCCCAGCGCCGGCTCGAGCAGCAGGTGCTCCAGGCGCAGAAGATGGAAGCGATCGGACGCCTCGCCGGCGGCATCGCACACGATTTCAACAACCTCCTGCAGGTCGTCATGGGCTACGGCGAGTTGTTGAGCGCCGACCTGACCGAAGAGACGACGAAGAACGACATGGAGCGCGTGTTGCGGGCGGGTCGCCAGGCGATCGGGCTGGTGGGCCAGCTACTGGCGATCAGCCGTCAGGACCGGTCGCAGACCGCGGTGGTCGATATCGAACGGCTGGTGAACGAGGTGCGTCCCATGTTGCGCCGCGTGCTGGGCGACGATGTCGAGCTGATCTGGAAGAAGACGGGCACGGTTCCTCCCGCGCAGGCGGATCGGCAGAAGGTCGAACAGATCCTGCTCGATCTCTGCATCAACGCCAAGGATGCCATGCCGAGCGGCGGGTCGCTCACCCTGTGCACGTCGCTGGAGGAACTGGACGAGTCGCAGAGCCTGCGGCATTTGGACCTGGAGCCCGGTCGCTATGTCGTGCTCTCGGTGGCCGACACCGGGTACGGCATTCCCGAGGAGCTCCAGAACACGATCTTCGAACCGTTCTTCACGACCAAGGAAGTGGGCGCCGGGAGCGGTCTCGGTCTGGCCTCGGCGTACGCCGTGGTGCGTTCGCATGGCGGTAGTATCGAGGTGGACAGCCGGCCCGGCAGCGGCGCCGTGTTCACCGTGCGATTGCCGGTCGCTACGGCGGAGGCCGTGTCCGCCCATATGGAACCGGGGCGGGCGGCGTCGGCGACGGGCGGCAATCGTCTCGTGCTGGTGGCCGAGGATCAGGACGACGTCCGGAATCTCTGTGTCGCGATCCTTCGAAGGGCGGGTTTCCGGGTCCTCGCGGCCCGCGACGGCGTCGAGGCCCTGGAGCTTCTGGACGGGAGCGCCGAGGACGTGGAACTGGTGATCCTGGACGTGGTCATGCCGCGGCTCGACGGCCGGGGCGTGCTGGCGGCGATCGATGCCCGCGCGCTCAAGGTGCCGGTGATCTTCTGCACCGGCTACGACGACCATCGCCTCGAGCGCAACATTCATGTCGATGGGGCGGTGGATCTGTTGCGCAAGCCGTATCATCCCGACCAGTTGCTGGCGCTCGTCTGGTCGGCGCTCGGGCGACGGCTTCCCACTGACGAAGCTGACTGACAGCGGCAGAACAATGGCGCCACATTGGCAGAGACGGGCTGCCGTATAACCGCGGGGATACCGTATGCGGTATACGGCGCGGCGGTAAATTGATTTAACTTATTGTATTGCTTGCCCTTACAGGAACGTTCGAGACCGTCAGATTTGGCACGGTCCGTGCGTTCTAGAACCCGTACGGATATGACCGACGCTGTGTCGGCGTGTCCGGAAGGAGGATAGAATGAAGAACTGGACCGTCAACGCTGTCGAAACCCTGCAACGAGCCCAGCAAAAAGCCTACGGCATGAACCACGCCGAGTTGACCCCGCTGCATCTGCTGTGGGCGCTCCTGTCCGACCCGGGCGTGGCCGTGCGCGCGTTGCGGTCGCTCGAACTGGACCCCGGCCTCGTCCTGCGCACCATCGAACAGGAGCTGGAGAGCCTGCCGACGGTGACTCAGCGCGCGGCGCCCGACCCGGATCGTGAGTTGCAGACGGTCATGCTCGAGGCCCGGAATCTGGCGACCGAACGTTCGGGCGGCATGGTCGGTACCCGCGAGTTGCTGCTCGCGCTGGCGGCGGGACAGGGGCGCGCAGGCAGTCTCCTGCAGACCTTCGACATCTCCGGCGCCAACCTCGCCCGCGCCCTCGACCAGGCCGTGCCCGGAACATATGACGGCGACGACGAGAGCAATCTCGACGACGGACAGGAATCGGCGCTCGCCCGCTACGCGCGCGATCTCTGCGACCTCGCTCGCCGCGGCAAGATCGACCCCATCATCGGTCGCGACGAGGAGATTCGGCGCGTCGTGCAGATCCTCAGCCGTCGCACCAAGAACAACCCCGTTCTCATCGGATCGCCGGGCGTGGGCAAGACCGCCGTGGCCGAAGGCCTGGCGCGACGCCTGGTGGAGGGCGACATCCCCGACGGCCTGCGCGGCAAGCAGCTCTACGCCCTGGACATGGGCGCCTTGCTGGCCGGCGCCAAGTACCGCGGCGAATTCGAGGAGCGGCTCAAGGCGGTCGTCAAGGAGGTGACGGACGCGGAGGGCGGGGTCCTGCTGTTCATCGACGAGATGCACACGCTCGTTGGCGCGGGCCGCACCGACGGCGCCATGGACGCGTCCAATATCCTCAAGCCGGCGCTTGCGCGAGGCGAGTTGCACTGCATCGGCGCGACCACGATCGACGAGTACCGGCAGCACATCGAGAAGGATGCGGCGCTCGAGCGGCGGTTCCAGCCGGTGATGGTAAACGAGCCGGACCGGCTGGACGCCCTCTCCATCCTCCGCGGGATCAAGCAGAAGTACGAAACCCACCACCACGTGAGGATCAAGGACGAGGCGGTCATCGCCGCGGCCGCTGCGGGCAAGCGGGTCCGCTTCCTCTATCCGTCTCCGGTCGATTAAG
>CAZJMO010000007.1:0-16512 GCA_964547085.1 uncultured Fibrobacteraceae bacterium
GTGAGATCTTCCGACATCTTCTTGGTGAGCGTCGTGACCAGCGTCCGTTCGCCGCGCGCGGCAACCTCGTGGCAGCGGGCCATGAGATCGTCGACCTGTGTCGCCACGGGCAGGACCTCGATCGGCGGATCCACCAGGCCGGTGGGTCGAATCACCTGCTCGACGATCACGCCTTCGCTCCGGGTCAGTTCGTAGTCGCCGGGCGTCGCCGACACGAAGATGGTCGAGGGGATGAGTTGCTCGAACTCTTCGAACAGGAGCGGTCGGTTGTCGAGCGCGCTGGGCAGGCGGAATCCGTATTCGACGAGCTTCAGCTTGCGCGAGCGGTCGCCGTTGAACATGGCCCCTATCTGCGGGATCGTGGCGTGGCTCTCATCGATGATCATCAGGTAGTCTTCGGGAAAATAGTCCAGCAGGCAGGCAGGCCGCTCGCCCGGGCGGCGTTCGTCGAAGTACCGCGAGTAGTTCTCGACGCCGGGGCAGTGGCCGATCTGCTGGATCATCTCCATGTCGTACCGCGTGCGGCTGGCCAGACGCTGCGCCTCGAGCGCCTGCCCGCCGGCGTCGAACTCCGCGAGGCGTTCCTCGAGGTCGATGTGGATCTGGTCGACGATGTCCTGGCTGCGCGTGCGGTCGGTGATGAACTGGCTCGCCGGGAAAATGGCCGCCCGGTCCACCGCCTCCAGCGTACGGCCGGAGAGGTGGTCGATCCAGGCGAGGCGGTCGATCTCGTCGTCGAAGAACTCCACGCGCAGGGTCCGCTCCTCGTGCGCGGCGCGCACCTCGAGCACGTCGCCGCGGACGCGGAAGGTGCCGTAGTCGGGAGCGGTGTCGTTGCGCTGGTACGCCGAATCGACGAGCATTTGTAGGAGATCGTCGCGCTCGAGCGTCTGCCCGCGTTCCAGGTGGATGATCCCCTCGCGGAACGTGCGCGGGTTGCCCAGCCCGTAGATCGCGGAAACGGAGCAGACGACGATCACGTCGCGACGCGCGAGCAGCGAGCTGGTGGCCCGCAGACGCAGACGCTCGATCTCGTCGTTGATGCTCGTGTCCTTCTCGATGTAGGTGTTGGTCTGCGGGATGAACGCCTCGGGCTGGTAGTAGTCGTAGTAGCTGATGAAGTACTCGACCGCGTTGTTCGGGAAGAAGCCCTTCAACTCGCCGTAGAGCTGCGCCGCGAGCGTCTTGTTGTGGCTGAAGACCAGCGCCGGCCGCTCGAGCTGCGCGATGACGTTGGCCATCGTGAACGTCTTGCCCGAACCGGTGACGCCCAGCAGCGTCTGGCACGGCGTGCCGTCGCGGATCGAGGCAACGAGCTGACGGATGGCCTCCGGCTGGTCACCGGTGGGATGGAACGGAGCCTGGAGATCGAAAAGGCCCACGATCAGCCTTCGCCGTGTTCGAGCGTGTACCGATCCAGCACGACCGCCTGTCCCGGGCGCCAGCGCGACACCGGCAACGTTTTGCCGTTGAGCGTGACCTCGGCGCCCTGCAGCCGGTCCAGGACAAGCGTGAAGTGGTCATCCGCCCCCCAGTACACAGCGTAGCCGCCGGTCACTGCGTAGGCCAGCCCGTGGCGGATGTTGTAGGCCGGCAGCGGAGTCGGCGAATCCGGCCAGATCACCGGCATGGCCTGCCCTTCGGAGTCGCGGAGCACCGAGCAATTGACCGGTTCGGGCACCACGACCCGCAACACCAGGGCATGCATCTTGCCGCCGGTGAAACGCAGGCTCTTGTCGCCGCGCCGCGGCGGCGCGAAATCGACCACGGCGGCAGCCCGAGGGTCGGCATCGTCGGGCACCGCCCCGATCCCCACCATCAGACTGTCCCGCGAGAGCCGCGCCAGCCGTTCGGCGTCGGTCTCGTCGCCGCGCTCGCGCGACACCTCGGAGCGGACCGCCGGTCTCGCGGAGCGCCGCGCGGTCGGCTCGACGACGGTCCGACCCGGCGTATCCCCGTCGGCCGCGACCACCTCGATCGGCGCCGCCTCGACAACCAGCGGCTCGGCGTCATCGTCGTCGTTGCCGCCGACGAGGCCGGCCACCAGCCAGATCAAGACCGCCAGCACCACGAGCAGCCCCACCCCCATCGCGACATAGCGACCCCAAGGCACGCCGATCCGCGTCACCGACACCTGGTCCTCGCTCCAGACCTCGTCGTCCACGGACGGCGTTGTCTCCGGCCGACCCGTCGTCAGCTCGTAGACCTGCAGGACCTCATCGGCGTCCAGGCCCAGCCAGGCCGCGTAGTTCCGCAGGAAGCTCTTGACGTAGAGCGGCCCCGAGAGCTTGTGGTACTCGTCCCGCTCGATCGCCTCGAGCAGGTTGATCGGGATCTTCGTACCCTCGAGCGCCGCGGCCATGTCTGCTCCGCGCGCCTCGCGGGCCGCGCGCAGCAACTGCCCCGGTGTCCGTGTGGGAAATCGTTCGGCCATGCCCACCCCTTCCCGCAGAGCGTCAGCCATCGAGCCCCGTCAGCCGCTCGCGCAGCGTCGCAGCCTTGGCCTCGTTCTCCGCCAGCAGATCCCTCTGCATCTGCACCACATCGGCCGGTGCATTCGCCGTGAACTTCTCGTTGCCCAGCTTCGCGGTGCAACCCTTGACCCAGCCCTCGAGCTTGGCCAGTTCCTTCTGCAGCCTCTCGCGTTCCTTCTCCAGATCCACCAGGCCGGCCATCGGCAGGAAGATCTCGACATCGCCTGCGACGCCCACGCCCGCGGGCTTGGGGTCGTCCCCGCCGCAGACCACGTCGACCGACTCGAGCTTGACCAGCAGTGCGATCAGATCCGCGACCGCCGTCAGCGACTCCAACTGATCGGCCTCCCGCACGCGCAGCACGGCGCGTCCGCGCCTGCCCGGCTGGACGCCCAGTTCGCTTCGCAGGTTGCGCAGCACGCCGATGATCTCCATCGCCTGCGCGAAACCGGCGGTCTCACCGGCGAACGGCGTCGTCCCGACGGCCGTCGGATACGCCGACACCATGATGCGGCCGGTCGTGGCCGGCAACCAGCTCCAGAGTTCCTCGGTGATGAACGGCATCACCGGATGCAGCAGCTTGTAGCTGTGCCCCAGCACCAGGACGGCGGTCATCAGCGCGGCCGGCGCCGTCTGCGGATCGCGCAGACGCGGCTTGATCGCTTCGAGGTACCAGTCGCAGAACTCGTGGCGGAAGAAGTTGAAGGCGCCGTAGGCCGCGTCGTTGAGGCGCCGGCGTTCGTAGTGCTCGTTGCACTCGGCCGCCGTGTCGCACAGGCGGGCCAGGATCCAGCGATCCTCCAGCTTCAGGTCCGCGTCGACCAGGTCGGCCGGCGCGTCGGCGCCGAAGGTGTCGCGCCAGAGCGCCATCAGGCCGGCGGCGGGAGCCTCGTCCCAGTCGCGGCCTTCGGTCAGCTCGAGCCGTCCGGTCCCGGGCGCGGTCTCGGCCCGGGCCGCCTTCAGCCCCGACTCGTCCCAGATCCCCAGCACCAGCTTGGTGGCCTGGAAGATCTTGTTGCAGAAGTTGCGCCCGACCTCGAGCGAGGCCTCGCTGTAGAAGATGTCCTGTCCCGTGGGCGTGAGCATCACCAGCGAGCAGCGCAGGGCGTCGGCGCCGTAGGTGTCGATCAGGTCGATCGGGTCGGGGCTGTTGCCCAGCGACTTGCTCATCTTGCGGCCCTCGTCGTCGCGCACGATGCCGTGGAACAGCACTTCCTTGAACGGCGGCTCGTCCAGGAACTCGTAGCTCGCCATGATCATGCGGGCGACCCAGAAGAAGATGATGTCGGCCGCGGTCACCAGCACGCTCGTGGGATGGAAGCGCTTCACGTCTTCGTCGTTGTCGGGCCAACCGAGCGGCGAGAAGGTCCACAGCCAGCTGCTGAACCAGGTGTCCAGCACGTCGGCGTCCTGGACCAGCTCGGCGCTGCCGCACTTGTCGCATTTCGTCGGCGCCGCGGTGGCCGCCATCTCCGCGCCGCACTGCTGGCAGTACCAGACCGGGATCCGGTGCCCCCACCAGAGCTGGCGGCTGATGCACCAGTCGCGGATGTTGCGCATCCAGTTGTGGTAGACGCCGATCCAGCGCTCGGGGAACAGCGTGACCGCACCGTCCTCGACGGCCTTCACCGCCGGCGCCGCCAGGTCCTCCATCCGCAGGAACCACTGCTTGCTCAGGTACGGCTCGATCACGGTGCCGCAGCGGTCGTGCTGGCCCACCTGGTGGACGTGCTTCTCGATCTTGGCCAGCAGACCCGCGGCCTCCAGCGCGGCGACCGTGCGCACGCGGGCCTCGTCGCGGTCGAGCCCGGCCAGGTCCCCGGCCTGCTCGTTCATGACGCCGTGCTCGTCCATGCAGATGATCTGCGGCAGATCGTGACGCTTGCCGACGAGAAAGTCGTTGGGGTCGTGCGCGGGCGTGATCTTGACGTAGCCGGTGCCCTTCTCGGGGTCGGCGTGGTGGTCGCCCACGATGGGGATCACGCGGTCGGTCAGCGGCAGACGCACCTGGCGACCGATGAGGTGCTTGCGCTCGGGGTCGTCCGGATTCACCGCGACCGCGGCATCGCCGAACATGGTCTCCGGGCGGGTCGTCGCCACGGTCACGAACCCGTCGCCGTCGGCCAGCGGGTACTGGATGTGCCACATGGAGCCGTCGAGCTCCTTGTACTCGACCTCGTCGTCGCTGATCGCCGTCAGGCAGTGCGGACACCAGTTCACGAGGTAGAGGTCGCGGAAGATGAGGCCCTTGCGGTGCAGATCGACGAAGGCGCGGGTGACGGCGCGGTTGCGCGCCTCGTCCATGGTGAACGCCTCGCGCGACCAGTCGAGCGAGCACCCGAGCCGGCGCATCTGGGCGGTGATGCGGCCGTGCGTCTGTTCCTTCCAGGTCCAGGCGCGCTCGAGGAACGCGTCGCGGCCGGCCTCGCGCTTGTCGATGCCTTCGGCGCGCATCTGGCGGCTGACGACCTGCTCCGTCGCGATGCTCGCGTGGTCGGTTCCCGGCACCCAGAGAGCGTTGCGGCCGAGCATGCGGTAGTAGCGGATGAGGGTGTCCTGGATCGAGTTGCCGAGGCAGTGCCCCATATGCAGGATGCCCGTCACGTTCGGCGGCGGCAGGGTGATCACGAACGGCTCGGCGTCCGGCGAACCCGGCGCGAACAGGCCCTCTTCCTCCCAGCGCGCGTACCACGTCTGCTCGATGCCCTGGGGCGCATACTGCGCCAGCTGCCTGATGTCGTTCACGGGACGCTCCCTCGGCGGGCCGGATCGCGGGCCTCGCCACTGGTCGGTTTCGGCATGACAAGAGAAGCGGCCCGAGCGGCCGCTGATTCGCCGCGAGCAAGTTAACACCGCCCGCGATCCACATCAACCGGCGCTTGACTGGTGAACGCTGGATACGATTTTCCCTGGCCAACGCAACCAATCGACAGTATCCCTGGGTCATGGACCCTTATCGAGGGGCTGACCATATCATGTTCCGCCACATTCTGTTCATCGTCGTGGCCCTCGGGTCGCTGGTGTCGCTGCCCGGAGATCCCGTAGGCGACGCCCACGCCGCCACGATCGGCGTGCCCGGCAACGCTCCCACCATCACCGCCGCCATGCGGCAGGCCTCGCGCGGCGACATCATCCTGGTCGGATGCGGCACCTACCAAGAGCACGACATCGCGGTCAAACCCGGCGTGAGCCTCTGGAGCGGCACGCTGCAGCCCGACTGCGCGATCATCGACGCCCGGGGACGCGGCCGCGTCCTGGTGTTCGACGACTGTGACAGCACGACATCCGTGGTCGGCTTCACCCTCCGCAACGGCCGGAGCGCGGCCGACGGCGGCGCCATTCTCTGCATCGACTCCAGCCCGCGTCTGGCGCGCTGCACGATCGTCGACAGCCATGCCCGGCGTGGCGGCGGTCTGGCCTGCCGCGGCAACGCCGCCCCGCGCCTCGAGGATTGTGTCTTCGCCGGCAACACCGCCGACCTCCAAGGCGGCGGCGTGCTCTGGAACGCCATGGGCGATGGCGGATTCCGCGGCTGCACCCTGGAGCGCAACGCGGCACTCGCCGGCGGCGGACTCGCCTGCCTGCGGTGCGGAACCCTGGATCTCGCCGATGTCACGATCGTCGCCAACGAGGCTGCAGCCAGCGGCGGCGGCGTGTGGATCGGCGCCGGCGCGCCTGAACTGCGACGCTGCCTCCTGGCCGGCAACCACGGCGGCCTCGGCGGCGGCGCGCTGTCCGGCCGCGGCGGCCGGCCCCGCCTGGTCGCCTGCACGCTCGTCGACAACGGAGCCGAGATCGCCGGCGGCGCCATTCTCGTCCGAGCGGCGACGCCGCTGCTGGATCGGTCGATCATCGCCTTCAACGGAACGAGCGCGGTGTCGTGCGTGGAACAGGGCCGCCCGCAGTTGACCGGCTGCGACATCTACGGCCACCGCGACGGCGACTGGACCGGCCCCCTGCGCGCGGTCGCCGCCCAGAACGGGAACTTCTCCGGCGACCCACGCTTCTGCGACCGCGCATCCGGCCGCTACGACCTGCGGACCGGTTCGCCGTGTCTGTCGGGGACTCGCGGACGGGGCGCCACCGCCCTGATCGGCGCCCGCGACCACGGCTGCGACTGAGCGCACCCTCGGGCTTTCCTTATCACCCGGACCATGATAGGCTCCCCACGTGCCGCAAGGCGGGAGGAGACCATTCGTGGCTGTCGGCATCATCCCGATCGAATCCGCCTTCCAGCGACTCACCCGTGTCGTGGCGCTCTACCTCGTGGCGCCGCTGCTCGCGCTGGCCACGCTGCCGGTCTCGGTCCACGTCCTCCAGAAGCCCGACCTCGGGATGTCCGTGCACCGGTTGCAGGTCCAGGATGTCGCAGTCGGCGGTCCTGCCTACGAGGCGGGAATCCAGGCCGGCGACAGGATCCTCGCCATCGACAGGGCCCCTACCGACCGCATGGTGGACTGGTTCGCGGCGATGGCCGGCCACTACGGCCTCGACGCACGCGACCTGACCGTCGAGCGCGACGGCCGCGTCCACAGCGCCATGGTCCATCCACGACGCCCCGGGCGCTCCCGCATGGTCTTCGAGTTGAGTCTCTGGCTGGCGGGGCTGCTGTTCCTCCTGATCGGCTGGTGGGTGTACTCGCAACGCCACGACGCGGTCGGGCGGAATTTCTTCAGCCTGTGCCTGATCTTCGCCTTCTTCCTCGCCGACATCCCGGACCTGCCCGCCCACCGCTATCTGGTCGCCAAGCAACTGCTCCGCGAACTGTTCCAGTACCTCTGGCCGGTGTATTTCCTGCGCTTCTTCCTCATGTTCCCCGCGCCGGCCCCGGTGACGTCCGACCGCGGCGACCGCCTGCTCTTCCTGCCGGCGGGCATCCTGATCGCCCTGACGGTGATCGCCCACTGGGCGGGCATCGGCGAGTCCTCGCTCGCGGCCGGCCTCCTCCAGGGCGCCGGCATGCTCCACTTCTTCGTCTTCTTCGTGATCGGCCTGGTCGTCTTCGCGCGCAAGGTCCTGCGCCGCGACCGCCCCATCCTCCACACCAAGCTGCGCGTCATCCTGCTCGGTCTGGTGACCGGGGTCGTGCCGTTCCTGGTGACCTCGGCGGTGGGCATCGGCTCGCTGCCGGCGTTTCCGAACTGGGAGTATCTCGGCTTCTCGCTGCTGCTGGTGCCGGTGAGCTTCGGGCTGGCCATCATGCGGTACGGCGCGCTCGACACCGCCTTCGTCGTCCGCACCAGCCTGGTCTACGGCCTCCTGACCGCGCTGATCCTGGGCGCCTACGTGCTGGGCGCGGGCCTTCTGGGGTCGGTCCTGCGCAACACCTACGCGGTGTCCACATACCCGGTGCTCGTGGTGGTGGTGGCCGCCTGCAGCCTCGCGGTGTTGCCGTTGCGGCGCCGTGTCCAGGACTGGGTCGACCACGCCTTCTATCCGTCCCGCCGCGCCGGACGCCGGGCGGTGTCGCACCTCGGTCGCGCCCTCGCCATCCAGGTCAACGTCGAGGAGGCCCACGCCATGCTGCTGGCCCGCCTCAACGAGCTCTACCGGCCCGAATGCCTCGGCCTGTACCTGGCCACGGCGCAGGACTCGCCGTTCCTGGCCGCGGTCGGCTGGCGTCCCAAAGCCGCGCGTCCGGACGCCGTCCTGCAACTCGACGGCACGCTGTTGACCAGCCTGGACCGACTGCGACGCCCGGTCTGCCGCGAGGAATTCGAGGATCTGGACAGAGCGTTCGAAGGCGGCGACGGCCCCTGGACCGCGCTGCCGCCGGGCGTCGAACTGCTGGTCCCGCTGATCACCGGCAACACCCTGAGCGGTCTGCTCGCGTTCGGCCCCAAGACCTGCGGCTCGGTCTACACGCAGGAGGATCTCGCCAACCTCGCGACCCTTTCGCTGCAGACCGCGCCGCTGCTGGAGAGCCTGCGGCTGCACGCCAACGTCCTGCGGCAACGCCAGCTGGAGACCGAACTGACGGTGGCCCGTGACATGCAGGCCCAGTTGCTGCCGACGGCCCCGCTCGAGATCGACGGCGTCCATCTCAGCGGTCGGAACGATCCGTGCCGCCACGTGGGCGGCGACTACTACGACTACTTCCCCCTCGTCCCCGACCAGTCGCTCGGCTTCTGCATCGCCGACGTGGCAGGCAAGGGCATCCCCGCCGCGTTGCTGATGACCACGTTGCGCGTGACGTTCCGCGAACTTGCCGTCCCCGACGCCACCCCGGAGCAAGTCGCCACGGAACTCGACCGCCGCCTCGGCGAAATCCTCTCGCCGGGCCGTTTCGTCAGCTTCTTCTACGGCACCCTCGACCACGTCCGAGGTTTGCTCACCTACTGCAACGCCGGCATGGAGCCGCCGCTTCTCTATCGGCAGGGCCGTCCGCCGGAAACCCTCGACCGAGGCGGTCCCATCCTGGGCATCAACGCGGGCGTCCCGTACCGAAGCGGCACGGTTCGGCTCCAGCCCGGGGATCTCATCCTCGGCTATACCGACGGCATCACCGAACAGACCAGCCCCGACGGCACGGAATTCTTCGAGGTCGAACGGTTGCAGGCCATGGTCGCCGGCGAGGTCGGGCGGCCACCCGCCGAGATCTGCCGCCTTATTTTCGACCAGGTCGAAGCTTTCGGCGGTGCCGCGGTTTCCGACGACCGCACCGTCATCGTTCTGAAATACCGCTAGTTACACCCGCACGGCGGTTCCGGTCCCGTTCTTGCCGTCTCCATCGTGGACGGAGGTTCGGAGAAATTGCGCCCCGACGGCGGAACCGTGCTCAAGTCGATGTTCCCGCCGCCGATCACGATCGGCTCAAGTCCTCCCCGCTCCGGCCGATGATTTCCTTATCCACGGCAAGAACCCCAGACCGGGAAAGGGGGAAGAGACATGAGTCCTGAACTGCTCGCCATCGTGGGCCTATCGCTCATCGATCTCTTCTGGTGGCTGCGCAAATGATCCCAGCCACGGGCTGTCCCTGGTCGAAGGTTCATCGCCGCGGCCAGGGACATTTTCTATCCCCTCCCGACGCTTCCCCGTACGCCTCCGGACGACAAGGAGCCGGCTCCTGACGGAACCGGCCCCGGAAAATCCTCGTGTCCGCACGATCAGACGCCCTGTCCCAGCACCTTCCGGATCTCCGTCTCGTAGACTTCACGGCCGTGCGCGCCTTCCCACCGATGGACCACGACCCCGTCGCGGTCGATGAGGAACGAGGTCGGGATACTGCGGATGCCGCCCCATTGGCGAGCGACCTGCACCGCGCCCGTATCGGCCAGCACCGTGAATGTCAGCCCCATCTTCTCGATGAACGCCGGCACGACCTTGGACGGATCCTGGTCGAGGCTCACGGCCACGATCTCCAGACCTTCCGGATACGCCTCCGACAGCGCCTGCAGGTGCGGCATCACCGCTCGGCAGGGTCCGCACCACGTGGCCCAGAAATCCACGACGACAGCTTTGCCGCGAAGCGCCGAGAGCCGGACCTCCTGCCCGTGGACATCCTTGAGTGCGAAGTCGGGCGCCTGGCTGCCGAGTCCGAATGCCGGAGCCGCCGCGGGTGCGGCATCGGCCCGGGCGGCGGGCTGCTCGTCTCCACCGCAGCCGAGCGTCGCAAGTGCGAGCAGGAATAACACGGCGGCGAACAGTGGAATGATGCGTATCTTCAAGTCCGTTCCTTTCGGTGGCCCGTGCATCAGGGTGTAACAATGGTTGGCCGAGCGTCACCCCATGGTATAGCCTTATTCGCAGAATGGAAACAGCGCCGTGAACGGCACTGTCGGTTATCAAGCAGCGAACGCGAGGATTCATGACTCCCAGCCTTCCCACGCGCCACCGCGGCATCCCGGTCGTGGTGCTTGCTCTGGCCCTGGCGACCGTTGTCGTCGCCGGCGCGCAGACCCTGCAGGTCGCCCCTCGGGACGAGGTCGTCGTCATCGGCAAGGACCTGGTCCTGGAACTGACCTTGCCGACCGCTGCAGGGATCGATCCCGCGGCGGTGACCGTCACCGTCACGACCGACGACGGACCGGGCACGCCCCTGCTGGAAGAACCGTATCCGTTGCGACCGGCGGGTGTCCCCGGCCGCTTCACGTACTCCGCGCCGACCCTCGCCGGAGCGTACCCGGGCACCTACGCCGTGACCGTCGTGACCAGCAGCGCCACCGGCGAGGCGACGTGGACAGGCGACGTGGTCGTGGATTACGGGCGGGACTGGACCGCCCAGCGAATCACCTACTTCATCGCCAACCGCGGGCTGTTGCTCTTCCTGGGCCTGGTCTTCCTCGGCGGCATTCTCATGAGCGCCACGCCGTGCATCTACCCCATGATCCCCATCACCCTGGCCGTCATCGGCGCACAGACGCAGGACAAGGGCATGGCCAAGGGATTCACCCTGGCGCTGGCCTACGGCCTCGGGCTGGCCCTCATCTACGGAGTGATCGGGGTGGTCTCGGCCACGGTCTTCAGCGGGATCACGGCTTTCCTGCAGAGCCCCGTCGTGCTGGTCCCGATCGCGCTCCTGATGGTCGGCATGAGTTTCGCCATGTTCGGCGCCTACGAACTGGAAGCGCCCGGCTTCATCCGCAACCGGCTGCAGGGCTCCGGCGGCGGCCGCGCCGGCCTTCTCGGGGCGCTCATCGCCGGCATGATCGCCGGACTGGTGGCCTCGCCGTGCGTGGGGCCGTTCCTGGCCGCACTGCTGATCTGGGTAGGCAGCACCGAGAGCATTTTCCTCGGCTTCTGGTCGCTCTTCGTCTTCGGCCTGGGCCTGTCGGCCCTGCTCGTGGCCGTCGGGACGTTCCCCTCGCTGATGAGCAGCATGCCGCAGAGCGGCGGCTGGATGGAGAACGTGAAGAAGGGTATGGGCCTCCTGCTGCTCTACATGGCGTTCTTCTTCGTGCGGCCCGGCCTGGTGCTGCCGGCGGCCGTGTTCTACCCGGTGCTGGGCGGCGTGACCGTCCTGGTCGCGGTGTTCATGGGCGCCTTCGATCGCCTCGATCCGACATCGCACTGGTGGGACCGAACGCGCAAGGGCCTGGGCATCCTGATTCTCCTGACCGGCGTGTGGCTGCTCGGACGCGAGGTCGTGCCGACGCTGATTCCCGCCGCGACGATGACGGCCGCGCGGCCCTCGGCGACCGTGACCGGCCAGGTCGTCGCTGCAACGCCGACCGCGCTGCCGACGAAGGTCGCGTGGGACACGGTCCACACAGGCGAGGGCGCCCAGGCGTTCCTGGCGGCCAAGCAGGCCGAGGCGATCGCCGCCGGCAAGCCGATCATGATCGACTTCTGGGCCTCCTGGTGCGCCTACTGCAAGAAGCTCGACAAGAAGGTCTGGGTGAAGCCGGATGTGGTCCGCGAGAGCCTGCGTTTCGTCACCGTCAAGATCGATGCGACCAAGGCCGACGACGACGACATGGCTGCGGTCAAGACGATGTTCCGAGTGGCGGGGTTGCCGACCATCGCGTTCATCGACAGCAGCGGACGCATCGTCCACGGCAAGACACTCAGCGGCTGGCACGAGCCCGAAGAGATCCTGGCGGTGATGCAGTCGGTGAACTGACCGGCGGACGGGCGAACACGTCAATGGCGGCGCTCACCGGCAGCGCCGCCATTTCCGTTTCCACCGGCAAGGGCTACTGGAACCGCTTCTCCCGCTTGTGATCGGCGTCCCAGACCCTGAGTTGGGTTCCATCGCTCTCGGTCAGGATCTCCAGGATGCCGTCGCCGTCGAAGTCCAGCAGTTCCAGCCGTTCACCGAAGACCTCTCCCGACCACTCGACGTCTCCCGTCCCCGAATCGAGGACCTGCCCGGTATCCAGGACGATCTCGGCGCGATTGTCGCCGTCGACATCCCCGCAACGCATCCGCCCGGCCTCGAAGTTGTCGAGACTCGTCCACTCCTTGGTGTACGTCAGGCCATCGACGTAGTGGATCTTCCCGTCGGCGATGAGCACGATCTCCAGCGCCGGATCCTCGTCCACGTTCGCCACCGTGAACGCGCGGATCTCCCGGAAGTCGTTGGGCTGGGATTCGTAGCTGTTGTGGTAGTCGCCGTCGAGATCCCAGGCGTACAGTCGGCCAGGCGTCCGGCAGAGGATGTGATCATCGAATCCGTCGGCGTTGAAGTCGGCCACGAGCACCTCTTCGGGGCTGCCCTCGAGCTGGCGGCTCGTCCAGACGCGCTCGTGTTCTCCGCCGGGGTTCAACCGGTAGACGTTCAGCTTGCCGAACTTGTCCCCGATCACCAGATGCATGCCGGATTCTCCGTCGAGAGGCTCGAACATGGCGCAGTGATGCAGGTTGGTGGCCGTACGGGCGATGGCCCGGTACTCGGCATAGCTCAGTTCGTCCTGGGCCGGGACGGCCGCGGCCACGAGCAGGAGCACGACGAACAGCAGGAGCGCCGGCAGGCGGACGGTGCGCATGATTGGGACCTCGCTGGTCGGTTCGCAGGCGGCGGATGCCGGTCGGAATCAGAACGGCAGCGGAAAACCCGCTCCCAGATGCAAGGACCAGCCCGAGTGATCGTGTCCGCCGCGGTCGTAGAGACGATACTGTCCCTTGCCTACCAATACCAGCGCGGGATCGAGGTTCCATTCCAGGCCGAATTCGGCGAGAAAAGAGATGTTGTCGCCCGAACCGTCGGGCGTCGACCCTTGGCGGCGCCACTCGACGTGACTGATCCCCGCCCCCAGACCGAAGAAGGCCGACCGTCGTGCGTTCCACGGCCGCATGTCCGCGAGGTAGTGCCGCAGCACCATGTCCCCCGAGAGGATCGACGCGGGGCCGCCGCCCTGCTTGTCGACCTGTAGCACCAGGCCCGTATTCCACGCGAAGAGACTGTTGTAGAAATCCGCCGCCCGGTGCGGCCGGAAGACCACGTCGATGCTGTAGCCCGGCCGCCACTGGTCTCCGTCGGCCAGCCGACCCGAACCCGCCGCGACGGTGATGAACGTGACGCCCTTGCCGTATGGACGCTGGATGTGGGAAGCGGGGTCGTACTCGACCGACGCCGCGCCGGCATGCCCGCACAACAGCCACAGGAACAGGAGCATACCGGCCACTCCGGGCCGGATCCATCGACGGTTCCGCACGACGGTCCTTTCCGCGGCCCCGATCCGGCGCCGCTGCCCCCGTTAGGCAACCCTCATGCCAGCCGCTCTCCGTTGCCGCTTCCGTAACCCGTTGCCATGCAGTCTTCTGTGGTTTACTGTTGCCGCGGGCGCCGACAGTGACAGGCACCGCCTGGCTGGTTCCGGACCAGTCTCGACCACCGGAGGACCATGGCCACGCTTCCCGACAGCTACCCGACCCTCGCCTCGCCCGGCGATTTCGAGCAGAAGATCCAGCGCTCGCGATTCATCGCGGTCGCCGCTCCCGCGGACGACGAATCCGCGGCCCGCGCCGTCGTCGACACCATGCGCCGCCGCTACCACGACGCCCGCCACGTCTGCTTCGCCTGGCGCCTCGGCATCGCCGACGCGACGGTCGAGTTCCGCAACGACGACGGCGAGCCCTCCGGCACCGCCGGCGAACCCATCCTGCTGGCGATCCGCGGCGCCGGCCTCACCGACACCGTCGTTGCCGTCGCCCGCTACTTCGGCGGCGTCAAGCTCGGCACCGGCGGCCTGACCCGCGCCTACGGAAGCTCCGCCCAGGCGGCCCTGCAGGCCGCTCCCCGGCGCACCGTCCTCCTCGGCCGTCGCTTCAACCTCGACCTCGACTACGCCCAGCAGAAGACCGTCCGGCATCTCCTGGAGAAGCATCGCGGACACGTCGAGCACGAGGACTACACCGACCGCATCGCCTGGCGGCTCTGGCTTCCCCATTCCACGTGGCAGTCGTTCGCCGACGCTCTTTGCGAGGCTACTGCCGCGCAACTCGCCCTGCGGCCCGCCGAGGATGTCTCCGGGACCGGCGAACCGACGTCCTGACCGGCAAAGAAAAGCCCCGCCTTTCGGCGGGGCCTTCTCGCATTGCTCCGTGAGACCGTCGCCTACTGGGCGTGACTCGTCTCCGCATAGTCGTGCATGTATCGGAACGCCTTGCTGGTCCGGATCTTCTCGAAAGCCTCTTCCTTGATCTGGCGAATCCGCTCGCGCGTCAGGCCCATGACCTGGCCGATCTCTTCGAGCGTCATCTCCCGATCGGTGCCCAGGCCGTAGTACATCCTCAGGACCTTGGCCTCGCGCTGCTTGAGATCCCCCAGCATCCGGCCGATGGACTTGTGGAGGTCGTCCTCCATGACCGAAACATCGGGACTTTCGCTGGTGGTGTCCTCGAGAAAGTCGAGATAGGTGCTGTCCTCGTCGTTGCCCACGAAATCGTCGAGGAAGAAGTTGTCCTGCATCAGCGGCAGCGTGTCCTTGACCTCGTCCACCGACAGACCCAGGATCTTGGCGATCTCTTCGGGTTCCGGCTTGCGGCGCAGCTTCTGCTGCAACTCGCCCGTCACCTTCTTGATCTGGTTCAGGACACGCGCCCGGTTCAGGGGCATGCGCACGATCTTGCTGTGGTTGGCAAGGGCTGCCAGGATCGACTGCCGGATCCACCAGACCGCGTAACTGATGAACTTGTATCCGCGCGTCTCATCGAAACGCTGGGCGGCCTTCAGCAGACCGAGATTCCCCTCGTTGATCAGATCTTCCAGCGGCACGCCGTAATGCGCGTATTCCTTGGCGATCGAGACCACAAAGCGCAAGTTCGCCTTGACCAGTCTGTGTAGCGCTTTCTGATCGTCCTGATGAATGCCCCGCGCGAGTTCGCACTCTTCTTCCCGGGTCAGCAGATCATACGCTTTGACCTCCTGGCACTAGAGATCCAGGTTGCTCATCAACTGAGCGGCCCCGCCCGCGACCTTGTCGCTTGGCTTTTTCAGACTGGCGGACTTCTTGGCTCTGGCCATGGGTCACCTCACTCTCTCTAAATCATTCCCGACCTTTTTCGTGGGGATCGGGATGTATTTACTTTGCTATTAACAATATCCGTACCATCCGCGAATGGTCTCCGGTTCTCAAATTGCCGCCTGTATCTCGTTGTCTTAACGCAAGTTAAAAATCCCAAAAAATGCAGGTTCCAGCACTTTGAAAGTCCGGTATTGACATTTTGTCAATCTGCGTCGATCCGGCCGCCTATTGTGTCAGCCCGTCGGTTGTGCCCTCAAGATTGTGTCTTGGGGGCCGAATTTGAGCACCCGTCAGAAACGCCGAGGTTTCCTGAGTTCCTTATCGTCCGCCAAACGGCTCTATTGGTCGTTCGCGGCTCAGACACAATTTCGCAGGCACAAGCATCGGGCTTGGGAAATTCGCGAGGACTCGCTAGATTGGTGGCATGGATGCGTCAATCGGCCCAACCTCGCAGTCGCCTAGCCGCACGTCGCCCCCGGCCGTGCTGCTGTCGATCGTCGCCAGCCTGATCGTCCTGCTGGCTCTGTCATGGCATACGGTCTCCGATCTGGATCTGCCCCTGCACGACCGCGCCGGTCAGGACATCCTCGCCGGTGCAGGAATCCCCCATACGAACAGCTACAGTTTCACTGCGCCCGACCACGCCTGGGTGGATCATGAATGGGGTTTCCAGGTGCTCGTCGCGCTGGCCGGTGACGCCGGCGGCGGCACCTTTGTCGAACGCGCGCGCGGTTGGCAGATCCTGCGCGTGATTCTCACCGGCATCCTGGCAGGCGCCCTTCTGCTGGACATCCGGCGCCGCCCCGGCCCATCGCGCCACCACGCCCTGATCCTGGCGGGACCCGTCGCGCTGCTGGCGACGGGCATGCTCTGGACCCGGCTGACCCTGCGTCCCGAGCTGCTCAGCTACGCGTTCTTCGTCCTAGTCGTGCAACGCGTCGAGGCCGCCGCCGGCGTCGGGCGACCGGCCGGAACGACGTGGCGGGATCTGCTGGATCCCCGGCGTCCGGGCGGTCAGGCGCTGCTGCTGACCCTGGTCTGGCATCAGATCCATGGATTCGCGGTGCTGTCGGTGCTGATCTGGCTGCTGGCCGGCGTTTTGACCCGCGGTGGTCGCTGGCGCCTCGCGC
>CAZJMO010000007.1:16522-23284 GCA_964547085.1 uncultured Fibrobacteraceae bacterium
CACAAAACCTTTTTCGTGATTATCGTCAGAAGCCACCAGGGGCGCTGGTTTGGCGCTGCTGTCGGGGCTCCTCACGCCGAACGGTCTGGCGGGCCTCGCGTATCCGTTGCGCGTGCTCGGTCAGTTCGGCCAGGCCGACATCGATCTGCAGCAGACCATCAGCGAGATGGTGCCGCTGCTGGAGACCCGAGGGAGTCTGGCGCTGACGTTGATACTCTTCAAGGTCTCGCTCGCGTGGGGCCTCCTGTGGACCGTCGCGAACTGGAGCCGCGTCTCGAAATTCCGCGTGGCGCTGTGGATCCTGGCCGCCGGCGCCGCCTGGCAGGGACAGCGGAATCTGGGACTGTACGCGGTTGCGTTCCTCCTGCTGCACGGCGCTTCCGACACGGCCGGCTTGCCGCCGTGGCAGAGGTTGACGGCCCGCATGCCGGCGCGTCTGCGCGGTCCCAGCGCGATTCTCGGCGTCGCGCTGGGCATCGCAGCGGTCACGTGCGCGGTCGCGGCATTCTGGGTGGCGGCGCTGGCGAACGACACCTTCTACCTGCGCGAAGGTGTGGCGCGACGGTGGGGCGCCGGCGTGACGCCGGCGAACTACCCCCTGGCGGCCGCCGCGGCGTTGCCCGCCGGCTCGGACCTGCGCGTGGCCAACACGGTCGATGCCGCCTCGACCATCGTCGCTTCGCGGAACGGCCATGTGGCGATCGACGGGCGAACCGAGGCCTATCCGGCGGCGGCCTGGCGGGACTACGGAGAATTCAAGGCCGGCGGCGAGGTCGCGCAACGGCGATTACGGACTTGGCGGACCGGAGCCGTCTGCCTGGCGCATCGCAACACCGCCGCCCACGCAGTGCTCCGCACGCTGCTCGAGGATCCCGCCTGGGTTCTCGTCTCGGCCGACCCCGCGGGCATCCTGCTGCGGCCGCGCGCCGCGGTACCGGATCTCGACGCGGATGAAGCCATCGCCCGCGGCGTCGAAGAACTCCGGACGCGATTCGCCGCGGCTCCCGCCGGACGCGACGCTCGTCTGGCCGACGACGCGGCCGCGTTCGCCGCGCTTCTGCAACTCGTCGGCGATACGCCGATCGCGGAAGAATTCCTGCTGGCGGCCCTGGACCACTGTCCGGATCATCCCTCCGCACTGCACAACCTTGGGAACATCCTGCTGGCGCGCAACGAGTTCGGCGCTGCCCTGCGGAGATTCGAGTCCGCCGCCCGCCTCAATCGCAACGCGGCGCCGCCGCTGGTCAACGCGGGGAACTGCCTCTACCAGCTCGGTCGGATCACCGACGCCGCCGAAGCGTTCGAGGACGCCGTAGGGCGCGATCCGCGGAATTTCGAGGGCTGGGCGAATCTGGCGGAGGTTCGGCGCCGCCTGGGCGACCGCGACGGAGCCGGGGCTGCCTACGGCAAGGCGCTGGAATTGCGACCGGGAGATCGGCGGCTCCGCCAGCGTTCGATGACGCTCTGACAAAGGCGGCCCCGTCCTGGTCCGGACGAGGCCACCGCGCGTCGGTTCCGGATCGCTTCTAGTACGACACCTCGACGGTGTATGTCAGCACCGTCTCGCCGTCCTTGGGCACCGGCACCTCGAACAGGATTTCCTGCGCCGAGATCTTCTGGTGCGGGACACTCGACGCGAGCACGTCCCAGTCGCCGCCCACATGCTCCCGGACATTCACCGTCACGTCCTCGTCCTTGTGGTTGCGGAGCGTGATCTCCCAGGTCGTGCGGTGGACACGGTCGGACACCCGGCGATAGTCCTTGCGGACGCGCTCGGCCACCAGATCGAACGCCTTGCCGACCACCAGTTCGACCTCTTCGTCCTTCGGCGTGTGCCCGATGCGGTCCTCACCCAGGAGCTGTCGTTTCCCGGCGGCGGACTGCCCGTAAACGCGGACCGTGCCCGCGGGCAACGGCATGCCCATCTGGTTGGACTCGCGATTCTCGAACGTGTAGCTGATCTCGACGTCCTGTCGATCCTGCTGCGTCCCGCCGCGGAAGTACTGCACGCCGCCGCGCACGGTGTAGTGGCGTTGCACCTTCAGGCCGGAAGCGTCCAGCATCGAGACCTGCTTGCTGCTGTTGTCGGGCAGGCTCGTGGTCCAGGGAACGGTGTAGAGGTGGTAGTCGTAGAGCGTCTCCTCCTGCACCTGCGGCGCCGCCATCACTCCCTTGGCGGCCGACAGCGCCAGCATCTCGCGCCGCACCATCGCCGGACGCACCTGGTTGATCTCCCCGGCGACCAACTGGAGCGTCGCGTCGTCGAATCCGGTCCCGCTGCGGTTCTCCACCGTGACCCAGCCCTTGAGGTCGGCCTTCTGTCCCTGAGGATCCAGCTGCAGCACGTAGTCCGACTGCCAGGACATCCCGCCGGTGAGGTAGCTGACATCCAGCTCCGCCTCGCCCTCGCGCGCGGTCTCCGCACTCCAGACCAGCGTCGGCCGCGCCCGCAGGTTCGACGGCAACTGCGGCAACGCGATCCGTCCCGGAACCTCGAAGACGACCTCGCCGGCGACCTCGTAGACCGGCCCCGAAGCGATGCCCAGCAGGCGGCCGTTGATCCGTTCGCCGTCCTCCTGGATCCAGGCGATGTCCCGCCCCACGTATTTCTCGAGGATCTTGCCCTTGTTCATGAGGTCGAACTCGTAGTTCTGCTCCCGCACCACCAGACCGGTCCGACCGCCGGCCTCGATCAGCAGCGTCGCCGGCCGGATCCGCTCCGGCACACCCTGGAATTCGAGCGAGAAAGCGCCGCGCGGCAGATCCACGCGCCGGACCTCGCGAATCAAAGCCAGATCCTGGTTGTAGACGGTCAGCTCGACCGTCTCGCGCTGCTCCGGCTGCGAGACGACCGGATCGGCCACGGCCAGCGGCGGCAGGGCGGCTCCGAGCAGGGCCAGGGCAACAAATAGCTTATGCGGAAACATGTTCGGCCTCCTTAGGGCAATTCGGAGTCGCAGCTAAAGAGCTGCCCCCTCGCGTCGATCTTTCTCATACACCAGACGACAACATCGCGCTAGTCGTTTACCCGCGACGACGCGATCGCCACGATCGGCACGGCGGAGGAAAGCATGCAGCAGACGGTCATCATCGCCGACGACGCACAGTTCATGCGGGTGATGCTCAAGGATATCATGGAAGATCTCGGCTGGTCGGTCGTGGCCGAGGCCGCCGACGGTCGGGAAGCCGTCGATCGCTACCGCGAACACCATCCCGATCTCCTGATGCTCGACATCACCATGCCCGACGTGGACGGCATCCAGGCCTGCCGCCAGGTCACCAGCGAGGATCCCCGCGCGCGGATCATCATGATCTCGGGCCTCGGGCAGCGCGAGGAAGTGATCGCGGCCGTGCGCGCAGGCGCCGCCGATTTCGTCATCAAGCCCTTCGAGGCCGACCGCGTCGAGCAGACCATCCAGAGCCTGCTGGCCCGCCAACCGCAACCCGTCTGACCGTTCCCGGTCTAGAACAGGATCACCGCCAGCGCCACCAGCCCCACCACGAACACGTACCAGGCGAACTTCCAGAAGTGCGCCTGGATCACCGCTAGCTTCGTCCAACGTATCGCCAGCAGCCCCACGCCGAAGGCAACCAGTGCGGCCACCGCCAGACCGATCGGGTTGGCGCGCGTGACGATGTCGCCGTCGATCAGCTGCAGGACCAGCGCGCCGCCGATGGCCGGGACCGAGAGCAGGAAGCTGAACCGCGCGGCTTCCGCACGACCGAGCCGCAGCCACAGGGACGCCCCGATCGTGCTGCCCGACCGGCTGATCCCCGGACAGATGGCCACCGCCTGCGCACATCCGATCACAAGCGCCTTGCCCAGCGGCACCGACCGCGGCTGCCAGGGCTCCGGCAGGTCCTCCCCGCTACGCGCGACCCGTGTCGAGAACAGCACCGCGCCGGTCACGAGCAGGCCCGCCGCCGCGAACACCGGCGCCGCGAACGCCGACTCCACGGCGTCCTTGAACAGCAGCCCGACCACGACAGCCGGCAACGTTCCCACCACCAGCGACAGCACATAGCCCAGCGCCGGCCGGTCGAGGCGTAGAAGGCGTATGACCTCGCGCCGGTACACGACGAGCACCGAGCCCAGGGTTCCGCAATGCAGCACGACATCCAGGAAGAGATCGCCTTCCCGGCTTCCCAGCACATGCTGCAGCAGAACCAGATGTCCGGAACTGCTCACGGGCAGGAATTCAGTCAGTCCCTGGACAACGGCCAGGATGATGATGTCGATCATGGGTGCCTCTCGCTCTCGGGGACGGATCAGGTTGGCAGTTCGCCGTCTCGGGGAACCTCGCGCAACACGCGGGCAAGATGATAATGGCGCCGCGCATCGAGGGTCAGCCCGAGAGCGTCGCAGGTCAGGGCGAGTTGGAAGTGGATACGACCGTCCTCCGGAAAGGCGGCCTCCGCCTGTGTCAGCGCCGCGAGCGCCGATTTGAATTTCTCGAGCTTGTGCAGACAGGTGCCGCGATGGAAGTGCGCGCGGACCAGCGTCGGCTCCTGGCGCAGGGCCAGATCGAACCGCGCCAGCGCTTCCTTGTACCGACCCCGCTTGAGCAGGCACACCCCGGCGTAGTAATGGCCGCGGGTGAAGCCGCGGTCGCAGCCGATGCAGCTCTCGAAGTTGTCGAGCGCCCGCACCAGGTCGCCGGCGCCGAGCAGGACCATCCCCAGGTTGCAGAAGCCGTCGGCGTCGGGCGCCTTGCGGACGGCCTCGGTGAAGGCCCTGACCGCGTCTTCGATCCGCCCTTCCTCGGCGTAGAGCGCGCCCAGGTTATGATGCGCGGCGGCCGGCGCATCGTCCAGGAACGCCACCCTCTGGTACACCGACAGCGCGTCGTCCCGGAGCCCCAGACGATCCAGGGCGGCGCCCAGATTGGTCAACATGCGCGCATCGGCGGGCCGCAGTTCCAGCCCGGCCACGAACCAGCGACGCGCTTCCTCGAAACGGGAGCTCTTGAGGCATACGCAACCGAGCCGGTACAACCAGTCCGGCTCGTCGCGACGCCTGGAGACGGCATCGGCATAGAGATCGTATGCGCGGTCGAGATCCCCGTCCTGTTCCGCCTGTCGTCCTCGGGCAAAGACTTCCGGGGCGGACGGAGCGGGATCCCCCGGTGTCGAGGCGGCATGAAATGCAGACATGTCGGGAATGTAACCCCGTGTCAACCAACGGTCAACGGTCAAGCGGGAACGACCTCGCTCAGCCGTCCGTCACCTGGACCTCGAGGATGATTCGGCCGGTTCCATCGGATCCCAGGGCGCTTCGAGGAATGCGGACGGGGATGACGATCGTCGCCTGATCCGCAGCGCCCCGGTACGGTGCCGCCGCCGGTGTCTGACGCGGCGAAGCGGGTGTCCGACTGACCGAGAGCACCGACTGCCCACCCCAGTCCGGCGTGTGCGACGTCCCGGGAACCGGCGGATTGGGATCGATGTCGAGTCCTTCCTCCGGAGCCCCCGCCTGCGGGCCTGACCTCTGCAGGATGTGACTGATCGTCAGGCTGAGAACGGCCTTCAGCGTTTCCCGCACGCCTTCGCCTTTGGCTGAAGCGCTCGGGAACGACAGCAGCCCCCACGGATTGAGAAGGCTCTCCAGGCGGTCCACCGGCAACACGTCGCGCCCGTCGCGACCGTTGTACTGCAGGACCATCGGCATGGACATGATGTCCAGGCGCCAGCGATCCAGGTAGGTCTTGAGTTCCTCCAAAGCGCTGAGCCCGATATCCAGCCCGTCGGATCGCGAATCGCAAACGAACACGATCCCGTCGAACGGAGCCCCGCCGTTCTGCGACCCGACCATGTCCTGGCCGGAATCCAGCGCCTGCACGAACACTTGCCAGTCACCCTGGTTTCCGTTGCGAAGCGTGAAGGCGATCTGGCGCGAGGGATCGGTGGTGGCCACGGCGAGGCGATGCTCGGCAGGCAAAGACGCCTGTATCCGCGCCAGGTTCTCGCGTTTCCCGGTCCCGGCTGGACCGTAGTACAGGATGCGACACGTTCGTAGTGACGTGGCCATATTGGTCGGCAAGGTCGGGCCTCCAGGCGCCAAATAACGATTCTTCCATTCCCCCCATTGCAACCCGCATGCCAGCTTTGCAATCCATAACCCACTCCAGGACAACGAGTTGAAAATGGACCAATCAACAACGTTGAAGAGGCAAGCATTTTGCATGGAACGCTGAAGAAATACCGTCATCAGGCATTCAGCCCCGGGTCCACCGAGCTCGGCCGCGTTTGGAGTGTGAGCCATGTCTACCAAGACCAACACCGATCAGATCCTGCGCACCATGTTCTCTCGCCTTCTGCACATGAAGGTCGACGAGTCCATGGAGAGCCGTCTCAGCGCGGTCATCGACAGCGTCATGGATCGGGTCAGTGGGAATTTCGACCTCGAGACCGTGCAGGGACAGAACACGTTCCGCGCGCTCCTCTGCTCCATGGTCGTCCACGGCTGGGGCAACGGCATGCATCCGTTCCACAACCCCACCGACGATCAGGACGGGCAACCGCTCGACGTTCGCGTCAGCAAGGACATCCTGATGGGCATGGAAGATCTGCAATCCCTGCGCTACGTGAAGAAGGACGCCGAGGGTCGCGTCCGGAAGGCGCTCTTCGAGCCCGACCAGAATCTCCGGGTGAAGCAGCAGATCGACGACATCCTCGGCGAAGTCTCGCGCGACAAGTGGCAAAGCGAATAGGTTCTTCCTCGACAATTGTGTCGGGCCCACGATTTGCCCTGTCATGGGCATG
>CAZJMO010000008.1:0-10497 GCA_964547085.1 uncultured Fibrobacteraceae bacterium
CGTCAAGAACACGTCCGCCTGCTGGCCATCTTCCACTTCGTCTACGCCGGGCTGATCTTCCTCTGCTCGCTGGTGCCGGTGTTCTGGGTGGCGATCGCGTCGCTCTGGTGGCCCGAGCTGGCCGGCGACATCGACGCCACGCCTGTGGTTGCAACCGGCGCGCTGGGCGCCGCGCTGATCGGCTTCGGCGTGCTGCTGGCCTGGATCTGGGCCGCCGTGGTCGCGCTGGCCGGCCACAGCATCCTGAATCACAAGCGCTACACCTACGACCTGGTGGTGGCCGGCCTGCTGTGCCTGTGCGTGCCGCTGGGTACGGCACTGGGCGGGGTCACGCTGGTCGTGCTCAACCGTCAGGAAATCCGCGAGCTCTTCGACAACGCTTGACCCACGCGCAAAGAAAAACGCCGGCGCCGACCATCGAGGGTCGGCGCCGGCGTCGTCATGATCGGCGGGTCCGTCAGCTCTTGGCCGCCTCGAACCGCTGCAGCGTCTGCTTGAACGCCTCCTGGTCCGGCGACAGCCGCACGGCCTCGCTCTCGTGCTCGATGGCCGTGTCGATCTTGCCCAGCTTGAAGGCGATCTCGGCGGCGGTGTCTAGGATGTTGGCGCGCGCGCCGTCGCCGTCGGCGAGGTCGGCGCCCTTGACGGCCAGGGTGTAGGCCTCGTCCAGGTTGAGCTCGTTCTCGAAGCACCACCAGGCGAACTGGTTCAACCCGTCCGGATCCTGCTCCCAGCCCGGAGCCATGATCTGCCGCTTGAGCGACATCGCCTTGGGCTTGTCCTGGTCGATCAGCAACGCCTCGTCCACCAGCAGTTCGCGGCGGAAGGCGACGGCGTCCTCGTCGGTCACGTCGGCGGTGACGGCGAGCGCCTGCTTCAGCATGGGCACGTAGAGATCCGGCTCAGCCGCGCGGCGCACCACGCTGACGACCATGAGCACCTGCTCGAGGTCGGCGTCGGGGTTGGCCAGGATGGCTTCGCCCTCGGCCACCATCTGCTCGCCGGTGAAGGCGCCCGACCGCAGGCCGTAGTACATGGACATGAAGATCTTGCCGCGCATCTCGCCGGTCAGCGAAGGATCCAGCGCGGAGATCTTGCGGTAGTAGTCCACGGCCTCGGTGCTGGCGAAGACGGCCTCGCTGTACTGCGCGAGCGACCGCGCCAGCGCGAGCGTCGGCTCGGACTGGAAGCGCGTCTGCTTCTCGGCGATGGTCGACATGTCGGCGCGGGCGCGGTCGATCTGACCGCCGATCGCCTCGACGCCTTCGAAGCCGGCCCAGCGGTCGGTGACCTCGCCCTTGTCGTTCACCATCGCGAACGTCGGATAGACGCGGATCTCGTATTTCTTGGCGAGGTCGACGCCGGCGCCCTTCTCGCAGTCGTTCTTCAGCAGCACGACCTGCTCGAGGACGGCCTGCAGCTGCGTGTTCTCTTTCGCCTCACGGGCGAACGCCTTGCAGCCGCCTCACCACTCGGTGAAGAAGTCGATGAGGACGGGCTTGTCGTGCTTCTGGGAGAGGGCCAGGGCCTCGTCCCAGGTGGTGGCGCTCAGGCCCCCGGCGAGGGCGGGAAGCGCGAATGCCGCCATCAATACGGCCGCCGCGAGGAAACGCTTGATCATGGAAGACCTCCGGTTGTTGTCCGTTGACGTCACAACATGAGTGACCGCGCGATGGTCGGCAACGTCTAATCGGAACAATCGTCTACGCAATAAGTGCCCGTCGGGATGCAATGCCTACATATATTCCATGAGTTCTCGGAAAAGACGCTCTTGCCGGTGTCCTTTCATCGCGTAGTCTGTGTGCTGCACGACAACTGGACTCCAACCGCGCGAGGCCCCGGATCATGGATTTTCCCATCTTCCACCTGGACTTCTTCGGCAACCGTCTGCTGATCGCGCTGATCGCCACGGTGCACGTGCTGATCAACCACATGCTCGCCGTGGGCGTGGCGCCGCTGATCGCGTTCCTGGAATGGCGCGGGCTGGCCACGGGCGACGAGCGCTGGGACCGGTTGGCCTACCGGCTGCTGTTCTTCTGCTTCATCGTCACCACCAGTCTGGGCGCGCTCACAGGAGTCGGCATCTGGCTGTCCACGGCCCTGGTCAACCCGGCGGCCATCGGCTCGCTGCTCCGCGTGTTCTTCTGGGCGTGGTTCGCCGAGTGGGCGGTGTTCGTCGCCGAGGTCGTGCTGATCATGATCTACACGCTGACCTGGAAGACCGCGTGGAAGCAGCGACACCCGCGGCTGCACCTGGGCCTGGGTTGGTTGCTGGCCGTGTTCTCGTGGCTGACCATGGCGGTGATCGTGGCGGTGCTCGGGTTCCAGATGGACACCGGCGTGTGGACCGTCGACCCCGGTTTCTGGACCGCGATCATGAACCCGATCTACCTGCCGCAGCTGGCCTTCCGCACGCCGTTCGCGCTGGTGTCGGCGGCGCTGGCGGCGCTGTCGCTGACCGCGTATTTCACCCGTCACGATCCCGAGTTCCGCGGCCGCGCCGTCCGCTTGATCAGCGGCTGGTCGCTGGTCTTCTGCGGACCGTGGCTGCTGGGCGCCTGGGCGTACTGGCGCGTGATCCCCGAGCGCATGCTGGCCAACCTGCCCACGGCCCTGACCACGCTCGCGTTCACCAGCTATCTGGATCCGTTGCGACTGCTGCTGTTCGCGTCCGTCGGCGCGGTCGTGCTGGTGTGTCTGTGGGGCGTGATCCTCCCGCGGAAGCTGCCGACAGCGGTGTTGCTGATCCCCGCGCTGCTGGCGATCTGGCAGCTCAGCTACTTCGAGCGCGTGCGCGAGTTCATCCGCAAGCCCGATATCATCCAGGCCTACATGTACTCCAACGCGCTGCGACCCACCGACTACCCGCTCTACGCCGAGGACGGCCTGCTGGCGCACGCGACGTACGCGTCGGTGCGCGAGGTCACGGACGAGAATCGCCTGGAGGCCGGCCGCGAGATGTTCCGTCTGGCGTGCAGCCGCTGCCACACCACGCACGGGGTCAACGGCGTGGTCCGCAAATTCGGCGCCATGTACGGCTGGCAGCCGTGGGACCCCGAGGCCGTGCGCATCTACCTGGGCAGCCTGCACAACGCCCGACCGTTCATGCCGCCCACTCCCGGCACGTCCGACGAGAAGAGCGCGCTGGCCGATTACCTGATCTCGTTGCGGGACGACCCCGCCGGCCTGCACGGCGCCCAGAGCGTCGGCGCACCCAACCGCACCCGCTGACCGGAGGCTCGACGGACCATGGAAAGCATCACCAACTGGCCCCTGCCGCTGGATATTCCTCTGCCGCTGCCCGCCGGCCCGGTGATGCTGCAGGCACTGCTGGTCTTCATGTTCCTGTGGCACATCCTGTTCGTGAACCTGATGGTGGGCGGCTCGCTGATCACGGTCGTGTTCGAATTGATGGGTCGGCGGCGGCCCGACTACGACGTGCTCGCGAAGTCCGTCGCCGGCACCGTGACGGTGAACAAGAGCCTCGCCGTGGTGCTGGGCGTGGGTCCGCTGCTGGGGATCAACGTGCTCTACACCACCTACTTCTACTCGGCCAACGCGCTCACGGGCGCGGCCTGGATAGGACTGGTGCCGCTGATCACGCTGGCGTTCCTGGTCACGTACGCGCACAAGTATTCGTGGGACCAGCTGTCCGGCGCCAAGGGGCTTCATATCGCCCTGGGGATGATCGGCGCCGGCCTGTTCGCCGTGATCCCGCTGGTCTTCCTGACCAACGTGAACCTGATGCTCTTCCCGGGCCGCTGGCTCGAGGTCGACGGGTTCGTCTCCGCGCTGATGCTGCCCAACGTGTGGCCGCGGTACTTCCACTTCATGACCGCGAGCGTCGCGATCAGCGGCCTCTTCCTGCTCTTCTTCTTCCTGCGCGCCGGCTGCCCGATCGAGACGAAGTTCCAGGAGCTCGACCGCGCCGCGCTGCGCCGCATCTTCTACGGGATCGCCCTTGGCGCCACGGCGCTGCAGCTGCTGTTCGGGCCGCTGCTGCTGCTGACCCTGCCGGCGAACGGCATGAGCTGGTATCTGGTCGGGGTGATCACGCTGGGCGTCTCGCTCGCGCTGGTCGCGGGCGTCATCATGTGGCGCGAGGTCACCAATCCGCAGCCGCACCCCATGCGGCGCGCGACGATGGTCTTCACCCTGATCACACTGACGGTGTTCGCCATGGGCTACGGACGGCACGTCTACCGCGAGGGCGCCGTCCAGGAGCATCGGACGCTGATGATGGAGCACACGAGCGATGTCGGCTGGCAATCGGCGGCCGCGCACTGGCGCGACGCGACCGGCCAGCAGAAGGTCCGCACTCCGTTGGGCCAGCGCATCTTCGAGGGCACCTGCGCCGCCTGACACGCCCGCGACCGCGTGCTGGTAGGACCGTCGGTGCTGGAAATCGCTTCGATCTACGGCGACAACCCCGACGGCATCGCCGCCTGGACCGCCAACCCGGGCCGCAAGCGCGAGGGCTTCCAGCCCATGCCGGCGTTCAAGCTGGGCGACGAGAAGCTGCGCGCGGTGGCCGGATACATGCTTGAAATGGTCTCTGCGGCGGTCGTCCCGGAAGAAGGTTGACCGCGACGCCGGAACGACCGACCATAGCGGAGTAATGCACGGCTCTCTCGAACCGACGATAAGCACAACGGAGTCGGTGGACGGCTCTTTCAGACCAGTAGACGGGGGTTGAGCGCGATGAGCGTCAGCAAGCAGTATCTCAAGACCAAGCCGGTGAGCAAGGTCACGTTCCGGGTTCCCAAGGAAATCGCCGCCGGCGCGGCCAGCGCGTCCCTGGTCGGCGAATTCAACGACTGGGATCCCGACGCGACGCGCATGCGCCGGCTCAAGAGCGGCGAATTCAAGATCACGGTCGACCTCGAGGTGGGCCACGAGTACCAGTACCGCTACCTGCTCGACGACCGCACCTGGAAGAACGACGATTCGGCCGACCGTTACGTCCCGTCGGGAATGCCCGACGCCGACAACAGCGTAGTCATCGTCTGATCCCGGTGGATACCGACGTCCTGCCGAGTTCCCTCCCCGGAACGGTCGGGGAGGGTTGTTTTGTTGCCCGACCCGCGCCCACGGCCCGACCGCCGCAGAATTCCGCCGTCGCGCGGTTCCCGTCCTTGGCACCCGGCGTTCCATACCCTAAGGTTTGGCCGGTTTCGGGTTCCACCGGCATCATCGAAGGACGAACAGGATGTTCGAACGCAAGCCGCTGCGCGCCGATGTCGGCGCCGAGATCCTCGGCCGCATCATCGACGGGCGATTGCCGTCGGGCACGCGCATCAACGAGTCGCACCTGTCCCAGGAGCTGGGCATCAGCCGCACGCCCCTGCGCGAAGCCATGCTGTGCCTCAACACCGAGGGCGCCCTCAGCTCGGACATGGGACGCGGGTTCATGGTGCCGCACTTCGCCGGTCGCGAGATCGCCGATCTGCTCCAGACCCTCGCGGTGATCCTGCCGGCGGCCGTCCGCCAGGGCGGGGAGATCGACCTCAAGGACCATATGGAAGCCGGCAACCTGCTGGGTCGCGCGCGCATGCACGCCGAGGACGCCGGCGTCCTCTGCGAGCAGTACTACCTCCTGCTGCGCATCTTCTGCCGGGAGACGCCCAACACGGTGCTGCGCAGCGCGGGCACCCGCCTGGTGCGGCTGTCGCTGCGCTACCTCTTCGAGGCCCACGGTCGCGGATGGGATCCGCAATCGCTGCTCAAGGCGCTTGAACACGGTCTGCAGGAACTGCAACGCGGCGACCGCCTGGCCGCCGCCGACACCTTCGGCCGCGCCCTGCGCGACCTGGCGGCCGACCTGGCGGCCCGGTTCCCGGCCGACGTCCCCGAGCATCGCGTCTAGCGTCCGCCCCCGCCGTCGAGCCACCGGTCCAGAAACTCCAGCGCGCCCGCCTCGTCGGTGAACGCACCGTCGAGCTGCGCCTCGAAGCATCGCTGGAGGATGCCGCTGTACCGCGGTCCCGGTTTCACGCCCCGCGCCACGAGGTGTCGCCCGAGGACCAGCGGCTCGGGACGCTCGGCTTCCACGGCCAGCGCGCGGGCACGTTCTTCCAGCCAGCGCGCCGCCGGCGGATCCGGCTGCGACGCCGGTCCCCGACCTCCACGGTCGGCCCGCACGACCCGCAGCAAGCGATCGATACGACCCACGTCCCGCGCCAGACGACGGATCGCGCCGTCGCCGGAACCCTGCTGATGGAGCTGGTTCGGTCGGCCGTGGTGGTGCACCAGCGGCGCCACCTGACGCACCAGCGCCGGCTGGCCGGTGAGATCCTCCAGGAACGTCTGCACCAGTTCCATCCCCCGCTGCGCGTGGCCCGGCGTGCGGATGCGGCCGTGACGGTCGACCATCTGCACGGACGGTTTTCCCAGATCGTGCGTCAGGACGGCCAGCCCGACCACGATGTCCTCGACCTCGTCGCCGATGCGCTGGTCGGCGAACACGTCGAGACACAGGCCGGTGTGGACGTAGACATCGCCCTCGGGGTGGTGCTCGGGATCCTGCGGCAATCCGTCCAGCGCCGCGAGGGCCGGGTAGTGGCGCAGCCAGCCGGTGTCCTTCAGGAATCGCAGCCCGCGCGACGGCGTGCGGCCGCGCAACAGCAACTTGCGCCACTCGTGCCAGACGCGCTCGCGGGCCAGGCCCTCGGGTTCGATCGTGCGGCAGAGCGCCACGGTGGCGGGGTCGGGCTCCAGGTCGAAGCGCGCGGTGAACTGCATGCCGCGCAGAACGCGCAACGGATCCTCGACGAAGGCGTCGGAACAGTGGCGCAGACGTCGATCGACGAGGTCGCGACGGCCACCGAGAGGATCGGCGAGGTCGTCGGTCAGCGGATCGAAGGCCAGGGCGTTGATCGTGAAGTCGCGGCGGCTGGCGGCTTCCTCGAGGCCGAGGTGCGGGTCGCTGCGGACCAGGAACCCGCGGTGGCCGAGGCCGGACTTGGATTCGGTGCGCGGCAACGACACGTCCAGCGGCACGCCGCGAAGCTTGAGGACCCCGAAGGCGCGGCCGACCCGGTCGAGTTGGTGATGGGCGGCGAGCAGGTCCTCGAGATCGGTCGCGGGAATTCCGTGGACCTCGACGTCGAGGTCGGACACGGGCAGACCGAGCAGCGTGTCGCGCACCGCGCCGCCGACCACCCACGCGCGACCGCCGGCGCCGCGACACAGGCGGCAGACCTCGTCCAGGGCACGGACGAGCGCGGCGTTGTCGAGATGCAGTTCGATCATGCCCGGCTCCCCGGCTGGATTCACGGTACCCGGCGGCTTACCTTGGCGTCGGTTTCCACCCCCAGCCGGACAGGCGATCCCGATGACCGACCAGAAACCACGACGCCACCCATTGCTGCCGGAAGGCTACGGCCTCGGGGCCAAGGACAGTATGCCACGCGCCGTCGTGTACATGTTGCTCTCTTCCGCCAGTTTCGCGGGGATGGCGGCCATGGTCAAGGCCGCGGGCACGTTGCCGGTGCACGAGAAGGTCTTCTTCCGCAACCTGGTGACGCTGGTGATCACCCTGGTGATGGCCGGGCGCCACCGCGAGAACCCGTTCGGCCCCACGCCGCATCTGAAATTGCTCCTGACGCGCGCGGTGTGCGGCCTGGGCGGCGTGCTGCTCTATTTCTACGCGATCGGCAACCTGACCCTGGCCGACGCCTCGATGCTGAACAAGATCTCGCCGTTCTTCGTGACCATCTTCGCCGCGCTCTGGCTCGGCGAGAAGCTGACGCGCCGGATCGTCGCCGGCGTCGCCGTGGCCTTCGTCGGCGCGATCCTGGTGATCCGACCCGGCATGCATCTTCAGCTCTTGCCGGCGCTGGCCGGACTGGGGTCGGCATTTTTCGCGGCGCTGGCGTACACCGTGGTCCGCAAGCTCAAGGGCAAGGCCCGACCCCGCCGGATCGTCTTCTACTTCTCCCTGGTCTCGACCGTGGCGATGATCCCGCCGCTGCTCTTGCATCACGTGATGCCGCTGGGCTGGCAGTGGCTGTGGCTGCTCGGCACCGGCGTGTTCGCGGCCAGCGGCCAGGTCTTCCTTACCATGGCGTATCATCACGCTCCTGCTGCCCAGATCAGCATCTGGGGTTACAATCACGTCCTGTTCGCGCTCCTGGTCGGCCTGGCCGTGTGGGGCGAACGGCCCGACATCATCAGCATCGCCGGCGGCGTGCTCATCCTGGCGGCCGCGCTCATGAACCGCCACACGAGGTAGAATTTGGATTTCACGCTCATCAACGCCCTGATCCTGATCGGCGCCGGTCTGCTGGCCGGCCTCGCCGCCGGTTTCGCCGGCGTGGGTGGCGGCATCGTCATGGTGCCGGTGCTGCTCGAGTTGCTGCGCGCGTGGGGCATACCGCAGGACTACGTCGTCCAGGCCGCGATGGCCACCAGCCTGACCGTGGCGGTCGCCAGCACGACCTCCTCCGCCTGGCGCCACCATCTGCACCGGCGGGTCCTGTGGCGGCTGGTGGTGCCGATCGTACCGTCGAGCATGCTCGGCGCCTGGTTCGGCAGCGCGGCCGCTTCGCACATCGACGGCCGGGTCCTCCAGATCTGGCTGGCGATCGTGCTGCTGTTCGCGTCGTGGCGGCTGGTCGCCCAGACCGATCCGAAGGACGGCGGCCGGTTGCCGCAACGGTCGGTGTGGCTCTGGGCGCTGACCGGACTGGGCGTGGGCCTGTTCTCGGGCCTGAGCGGACTCGCGGGCGGCGTGGTGCTGATTCCCGCGCTGGCGCTCGTGGGACGGTTGCCGGCGCGGTACCTGGCGCCGACATCGGCCGGCGTGATCATGTTCACGGCGGCCGCGGCGTCGCTCGGCTACATGCGGCACGGCCCCGCGGCCGGCGTGCTCGGCGATGGATTCGTCGGGTTCTCCTGCCTGCCGGCGGCCGCGTGCCTGGCGGTCGCGGCGGTCCCCATGGCGCAGGTCGGCGCCGCGCTGAACAAGCGCATCAACGGCGTGTGGTTCCGGCGGGTGTTCGCGACGTTGATGGTCTTCGTGGTCGTGCGGTTGCTGCTGACCGTCTGATCCCGCCTACAGGGCCTTCGACCAGATGTTCATGCTCTCGGTCCGACCGGCGATATTGGTGTTGCCGGTCAACGTGCAGCCGTACGCGTAGCCGCACTTCGCGAACGTCACGTTCATACCCGCGCTGTAGGCCCGCGCGATGGTGAACGCCGTGCGCATCCCGCGCGCGCGCATCGCCGCCTCCATGGTCTGCAGCAGGCCCTGCGCCGCTCCCTGGCCGCGGAATTCGGGCAGGGTGGCGAAATCCGTCATCTCGACCGCGGCGTTCTCGACGTCCATCTCGGCCGAGGCCAGCGCGCCGATCCGACCGCCGCGCGTCAACTTGAAGAACACGACATCGTTCTGCATGGCATGCCTCAGGTACGCGGGGTCGTCGATGGGGAACGGGTAGGTCGGAAACACCGTCCGGTAGACGTCTCCCATGGTCTCGACATCGGCGGGAACGACCTGTTCGGCCTCCCCATCCCACACCTCGCCCGGTCGCGACGGCGGTTCGCCGGCCTTGCTGCGGGCAAGCGCCAGGTTCGCGGCGACCACGTCGGCGAAGGGCTCGACCGCGCGGTCGGGATCCTGATACCGCGCCATGAAGCAGGCATCGTCGTCCCGGCCGTAGTAATCCGGCACCCGGCCCTCGCAGCGAGCGCCCCAGACCTCGAAATCCTCCACGCAGGCCGCCGGACACTTGGCGATGATCTTCCCGTAGCGCTGCTCGGTCGCCAGCGTATCGAGATACGGCAGCACGCGGGGCAGGTCGCCGCGGGTCGTCGTCATGACGTAGATGCGGTCGTTGTAGGGTCCGTGCTGGAACACGGTGTCGCCGATGCGTTCGATGCAGTCGCGCACGGTCACGCCCCTTCGTCGCGCCGCCCGGCCCGGTCGTTCCCGATGGGCGTCAGTGCGATCGTATCGTCGGAATCCTCCAGGAGCTGTGCGATGCCCAGCGCCTCGTCCTCGGGGGCGTCCTCCAGGTTGAGCTGCAGATCGCAGCGGTCGCACTTGCGGTCGCAGAATCCGGGCGCGTAGGAGTCGGGCTCGGCGTAGGTCGTGATCACGCCCTCGTAGTTGCGGAGCACGACCTTGTTGGTCGACCAGCTCAGGATGTAGTTCGGTCCCACGCGGATCTTGCCGCCGCCGCCCGGCGCGTCGATCACGTACTGGGGGATCGCGAAGCCGCTGGTGTGGCCGTTGAGGCTCTCCATGATCTCGATGCCCTTGCCGATCGGCGTGCGGAAGTGCGAGAGCCCCTCGGAGAGGTCGCACTGGTAGAGGTAATACGGGCGCACGCGATTCTGCACGAGCTTGTGCGAGAGGGCCTTGATGATGCGCGGACAGTCGTTCACGCCGGCCAGCAGCACCGACTGGTTCCCCAGGGGAATGCCGGTGTCGGCCAGCCCCATTCAGGTGATCTCCTTTATGGAAAACAGCTTCATTTTTGTCAACAAATACAT
>CAZJMO010000008.1:10507-23110 GCA_964547085.1 uncultured Fibrobacteraceae bacterium
TGCCGGTGTCGGCCAGCCGGGCCAGGGCCTCGCGTGACGACGCCGTGACCTCGCGGGGATGGTTGAAATGGGTGTTGATCCACAGCGGATGGTGCTGCTTCAGCATGTGGCAGAGGTCGTCGGTGATGCGGTACGGCAGGACCACCGGCGTGCGCGTGCCGATGCGCACGACCTCGACGTGGTCGATGGTGCTTAGTTCACCCAGGATCCAGTCCAGCTTCTCGTCGTCCAGGAGGAACGGATCGCCGCCGGAGATCAGGACATCCCTGACCTGGGGCGTGCGGCGGATGTAGGCGATGCCCTCGAGCAGGGTCTTCTTGTCCGGGATGGTGTCGCGGTCGCCAACCTTGCGCTTGCGGGTGCAATGGCGGCAGTACATGGCGCAGACACCGCTGACGTAGAAGAGCACACGATCGGGATACCGGTGCGTGATGTTGGGCGCCGGACTGTCCCGGTCCTCGGCCAGAGGATCGATCATGTCGTTCGGCCCGATGATCAGTTCGGACGACGACGGAAAGCTCTGACGGAAGACGGGATCGTTGCGCCAGTCCCGGCGGTCGATGAGCGACAGGTAGTAGGGCGTGACGGCGAGAGGGAACTTGGCGACGGTCATCTCGAGGTCGCGGCGCTCCTTGCCCTCGAAATTCACGCCCAGCAAACGCTCGAACGTGGGGATGTCACGTACGCAATAACGCATCTGCCAGCGCCAGTCACGCCACTGGCGTGCCGCGGCATCCTCGCTGATCATGCCGGCCAACTCGAGTTGGCGACTGGATAAACTAGTCATCGGGATCCTCCGGTAATAATTCGTGTAGCAATGAATATAGCACGAATGATTCGTAGAGCAACAATTACAAAAATTTTACCGACTCGCCGTTATCCTGTTACTGTATTGTCGGTTAACGCAATGTCACACCGTGGCGCCACCGCGTCCTGCCGATCCGGGGGCAGCCCTTGAACGAACATATGCACGTTCTCGCGGTTGTGGTCGCCGTCGCCAGGCGCTAGCTTTCAGTGCAACGCCATACCCCGGAGGCCCGATGTGACTCGCCAACCCCGTTGCGACCTGTGGATCCTCCGCTCCCTGCGGCGCATCATGCGCGCCACCGATGTCCAGTCGCGCCGTCTGGCGGCGGAATTCGGCATCACCGGCCCGCAGGTCATCTGCCTGCAGACCGTCCACGACGACGGCCCGATCACGGCCACGGCGCTGGCCAAGCTCGTACATCTGAGCAGCAGCACGGTGGTGGGTATCGTCGACCGGCTCGAACTGCGCGGCTGGGTCCATCGCGAACGGAGCGTGAAGGACCGACGGCAGATCCTGATCCACGCCACCAACGCCGGCAACGACCTGCTGACGCGCGTTCCGTCCCCTCTGCAGGGCCGGCTCGCGTCCGGATTGTCCAAGCTCCCGGCGAAAGAGCAGGTGGAACTCGCGACAGCGGTCGAACGCATCGTCGAGTTGCTGGAGGTCCCCGACTTCGGTGCCGCCCCCTTGCTCGAGACGCGGCCCATCGAGGAATCGACCGGCGCCGCCCCGATCAAGGACCCGGACATCGGCACACCCGTTCAGGACCGCTGAACACACGGACGGCGGCTGCCCCGGGGCAACCGCCGTCCCACGTCTCGTCGATGCCGGCTCAGCCCTCCAGCAGCTTCGCCACCGACCCCTTGCTCAGCGGATGGTAACTGTCGGACACCGCCGCGAAGACTTCCTTCGCGAACGTCTGCGTGTCCACGTCGCCCATCAACGCCGTGTAGAGCGGTTTCAGGTACTTCATCCGCCCCACGTCGGTGAGCACCTGCCGCACCCGCGGCAGCGCCGGCTGGAAGTTCGAGCCCGCGGCGATCGTCAGCCACTCCACCAGAACCTCGTAGTTGCCCTGCTCGGTGAGCCGGAAGGTGTCGTCGAGCCAGCGGCAGTCGTCCACGGGCAGTCGGCGCGGCAGATCCTGGAGATAGAGCTGCCACTCGGTCGGCGACCAGCCGGCGGCGATGTCGGCGTCCGGCCGCGCGCCGCCCTTCCAGCCCGCGGCGAGCGTGCGCACCGCCTCGACCCGCGCCGACTTCACCGGCAGCTCGTTGGCCGGCATGTCCGGTCCGTCCACCCACTTCGGACCGTCGATCTTCGCGTAGACGCCCGGCAGTTCCGCTTCCAGGAAGGCAAGGAACTCGTCGGTCGTGATCGACTGGAAATGGAAGGTGTGGATGTACTTCAGAAGGAACTGGTCGAAGCGTTCGCGGCCGACCGCGTCCTCCAGCAGCAGCACGAACTGCGCGCCCTTCTCGTACGGCACCAGCGAGTAGATCTCGTCGGGGTCGGTGCCGGCCAGATCGTTGCGCAGGTGCGTGTACGGCGAGCCCGGGCCGAACTGGTCGAGGTTCACCTGCAGCGCGTTGCGGCGGATGACGCCCTGCAGATCGGCGAACTCCTTGCCGTTGATCGCCTCGAGGATGCGACGCTCGGCGTAGACGGTGAAGCCCTCGTTCAGCCAGAAGTCGTCCATGGTGGCGTTGGTCACCAGGTTGCCGGTCCAGCTGTGCGCCAGCTCGTGCGCCACGACGTTGACCTGGCTGCGGTCGCCGGCGATCAACGTGGGCGTCAGGAACGTCAGGCGCGGGTTTTCCATGCCGCCGTACGGGAACGCGGGCGGCATCACCAGGAGGTCGAAGCGATCCCACTCATACGGTCCGAAGATTCGCTCGGCCGACGTGATCATGGCATCGACCTCGGCGAACTCCCACGCCGCCTTCTCCACCGTCTCCGGCTCGGCGTAGACGCACGTGCGCGGGCCCAGGTCGCGGCTCTCCAGATTGCCGACCGCGAGCGCGAGCAGGTACGTCGGGATCGCCTGCGGCATGTGGAAACGCCACGATGTGCGTCCGCCGGCGGACTCGTCGCCGGCGTTGGCGGCCGACATCACCGCGCGCAGCGGCGCCGGCACGTTGATCGCGGCGTTGTACGTGACGCGATGGCGCGGCGTGTCCTGGCACGGCACCACGGTGCGCGCGTGGATGGGCTGGCACTGGGTGAACATGAAGGGATGCACGCCCCCCGCGGTCTGCTGGGGGTCGAGCCAGCCGAGGGCCAGCGCGCCGGGCGCGGTGCGGTAGGCGATCGCCCCCGTCTCGGTGCCCGCGGGCAGCTCCAGCCGCAACCGGTCGCCGCGGACCGCTTCGGACTCGGCCACGGACCAGGGGATGGCGCCGCCGTTCTGGTCCTTGACCGTCGAGATCTCGAGGTCGCGGCCGTCGAGGTCGAGCGCACCGCCGGACGGTTTCGCCAGATGGATGCGCACGCGGCCGCTGAGCCGGCGGGCGTCGAAATCCACGGTGAGGTCCAGGTCGAGGTGGCGCTGCGCCGGCTGGTCGCCGTCGCACCACGAATGCGGATCGAAGCGGGACATGGGTGGCTCCTTCGGTTGAGCGGTGCCGGGGTCTTTCCTGGATGTCGTTCCGGGGCGCGCCGCGCTACAGCGCCGAGACGAGCGCCTTCTTCAGACCGCCGTCGGCCGGCTTCTCGCCGAACCACACGGTCCACAGCGCCTCGGTGAAGGCGGGGTTGCGGATGGTGCCCTTGATCTTGCCGTTGAGGAAGGTGGTCAGGCCGACGCCGGGCACGGACTCGAAGACGAGGCGGTCGTTCTCCTGCGCATCGCGATCGAAATAGGCCAGAAAGACGTCGAGGTCGGCCTCGAAGGCGGTCATGTCGTCATAGTTCTTCGCGATCACCTCGCTGAACGAATTGGCGAGCTTCTCGCGGCTGAAACCACGGCGCAGGTCCATCTGGATCCGCTTGGCTACGTCGAGAGTGCGGATCGCATCGGCCGGCTTGTCGCCCAGGTCGACCGCGATGTCCACGTACGAGACGATGAGGTAGACATCCACCTTCATGATGGTCTTCTCACGCAGCCCGATGCCGGAGGCAACCATCGTGATGGTCTCGCCGCCGAGCGAAATCGTCTCCTGGTCCGGGTAGCTGGTCTCGGTCTTGGGTTCGGTGATCGCCAGGGCGACGAGCGGGATCAGCAGCAGCAGCACGGCAAGCATGGGAATGAAGGTCTTCAACCTGGTCATGGTGGTATCTCCCTGGTTGGCGTCTGGAGCGGGGCGAGCAAACGTCTCCGGAATCGGCAGTCTACTACCGGGATGGCCTCTGCACAACGCCGGGGTGTCTGCGGAGGGAGGCCGACGACCGCAGCCGAGGCTGCTCGTCGCCGGAAAAAGCGCGTGTCGGTCACTGGATCAGCGCGTCAACACGACCTTCCGCGAATCGACCCGCTCCTCGGCTTCGAGCCGCACCAGATAGACGCCGGACGCCACGGTTCGACCCGCATCGTCGCAACCGTCCCATTCCTGCCGGTACTCGCCCGCGGACATCACCCCGTCCTGCAGCACGCGCACCCGGCGACCCAGCAGGTCGTGGACACAGAGCCGGATGGTCTGCGCCCGCCCCAGGACGTAGCGGATCTCGGTCCGCGGGTTGCACGGATTGGGACAGATCGTCGCGAGCACGGCGGCCGGCAGCGGCCGCAGGGAGATGGCGCCGCTCGCCGCGATGCACCAGTTCCCGTCCGCATCGACCTCCTCGAGCGTGTACTCGAATCCACCGCCGACCAGCAGCGCCGGATTGCGGTCCAACGCGTGGAAGCGTCCGGCCTGGTCTCGCTCCACGGCCACCGTCCAGCCCGCGTCCGGCTGCGTCGTCTGGTGCCGGGCGGTCAGGCGGAAATCCTCACACGCCTCGTCCCCGGACGTCTCCCAGCGCGCCTCGACCGCGCCGGCCAGGCCGCTCAGGGTGAACGAGCCGAGCCTCACCGGCGTCATGCCCCCGGTGCCCAGCCCGTACGCTTGCGTCGCGGTGACGACCGCGATGGTCCGCTCGCCGACCCGGATCGCCCTGTAGAGACCTTCGGCGTCCAGGCGGGCCCAGCTTCCATCACTTCCGTCGCAAGCGTAGAAGATGTTGTCGGCGGCGTTCCGGACACAGCCCACGAGATCGACCGCGCCGTAGAACGAACAGTCCTCGGGCGCCGAGTAGGATGTCCACTGGCCCGTGTTCAAGCAGTACGCCTGCGCCATCCCGGATGCGGTGTCGCTGCCCATGCAGATGCGTTCGCCCGCCGTGGTGACGTTGAATCCGACCGTATACGTGGAACCCCGATGGGCGTCGAACACGATCGCGCGATCGCCGTTGGAATCCTGCGCGATCGCGTAGTGGTCCGTGCTGGACACGGAGACGAACGACCACGTGGAAACGTCGAAATGCTGCATGGCGTCGAGATAGGAGGAATAGAACACGACCTCGCGCTGCGGATCGTCAGAGGACAGGACCTGGACGTGCGGGCGGCCGGATCCATAGCTGTCGATCGAGCCGGTCGTGTAGTTGGTCCAGTTGCCGGTCGGTCCGTGGAACCAGTTGAGGATGGTGCGTTCGTCGTCCGCGTGGTCGCTGTTGAAGAAGATGTAGTCTTGACCGTTGAAATGCCTCGTGTAGGTCTCCGGGGTCACCGGACGGGGCGCCGGAACCCGATCGAGGAGGTCATAGCCGACCGCGTCGGTCTCGTCACGATTGACGAACACTGTTCCTCCGTTGTAGCTGCCGACGCCGGCCCCGTGATCGAGGCCCAGACCCACCGTTATAAGTTCGTGCGACACGCCGTCATAGAGATGGTGGAGATCCGTCGTGACATCGACGTACGAGTACGCACTGCAGAACTGGCCGCCGCGCCGCCAGCCCGAAAAGCACGAGGCCGCCGTCCGGTCGAAGGTGAGCGTCCGCTGCAGCCAGTTCGCGTGGCGCGTGTCGAAGGCGTACACGTGCTGCTCGTAGACGTCGTCGGAGATCTGTTCCTCGTACGACAGCACCGACACCGTGATCGGTCCGACCTCGTCGCCGAAGTCATGTTGCACGTTCGTCGACACACCGTAGGGGATCGTGACGCGATCGAAGGTGTTGGTGGCGGCGCTGTAGCCCAGGACGTAGCCATCGGCCAGGTAGATGCTGCGGACTCCCGAATATCCGTAGCTCATCGCCGGCAACACCGGGTGCAGACCGTGGGCGGTCTCGTTGAACGCGTGCTGCGGCAAGCTGTAGACCAGGTTCAGCGGATCGCCCGTGGACATGATGATGAACGCGACGGCGTAAGTGTCGTGCGCCTGGTACTTGCAGAACGACGTCAGCGACCCGGTCAGCGCGTACGGATGTACCTGCCACGCGTCCAGATCCGCGTCGAAGACCATCATCTGCTCGTCGGTGACCACCATGGCCAGATCGCGGCCGCAATCGTAGCTGTAGCCCAGCGGCAGGAGGCTGCCGGCAAAACTCGATTCGGTCATGGACGAGGTCAGGGAGTTGAACACGACCGCGCGGTCCGCCCCCACCACGAGCACAAGATGCCCCGCGGCCTGGATCGCCTGGATCTCGACCTCGGCGTCGAAATCGTACTCGAACCACTCGCAGGTGCGGGCGTTGAAGAACAGCAGGGTCTCGGCGTCCTCCCGGCCGGCACCGATGCAATCCTCGCCGACCGCGGTCAACCAGTCACCACGACCGAGTTCGCCGTGGGGATGGTCGTACCACTCGGTGGCGACGGCGGTCACGGCCAGAAGCAGCAGGATGACGAGAACGACGGGGCGACGGGCGTTCATGGCGGACCTCCGGGATAACCTGGTTTACACCGATGGATGTGCTGCTGGGAACAACGCATCATCGAGAAACCAATCACGGAGATGATCCATGAAAATCAGCATCGAGGTCGGCCCCATCGAAGACGGCCGACCTCGAAGACCTCCGGGCTCAGGCGCTCCGCTGCGCCTCGCCGCCACGCGTTAACTGCGAAAGCACCAGGATCATCGCCGCCTATAACACGACGTAGACGATGCCGACGTACGCTTCCTGCGGCACACGCTTGTCGTGGGTCCGCGTGAACAACTGCGTGGTGCCGACCTCGGCACCCCGCACGATCGCGCAGCAGATCGGGGCCGCCATCATCTCCACGAACTCGGTCATCGCGCGCCGCCCTTTCCGTCACGGACGCCGCCCGCGGCAGCCTCGGATCGAGCAGGAAGTGCGGGTTGCCCAGCGGATGGCTATCGCCCTGCGACCGCTCATGGTCGCGCCTCCTAGTCGCCGTGGTCCAGATGCGACCCGATGGTGAAGTTGAGCTGGAGCGAGGCGCGCAGTTCGTCGCGGTCGCCCGTACGGTCATCGAAATAGCCGACCTCGGCCCGCAGCGCCCTGAACTCGCTGGGCACATAGGTCAGGTTAAGCTTGGATTCCCAGGTCTCGCCGGAGAACGTGCTCTCGGGATCCAGGGCGAGGTCGCCGTCGAAATCCACGCGGCCGTGCGTGACGCCCAGCCACCAGTTGTGGTGCACGCGATACTGCGCCAAGGCGTACCAGCCCATGGGATCGCCCGCGCCGTCTTCGCAGTCGGGAACGAGCAGCTCGCCCTGGACGTTCAGCGCCGGGCCGTGGGACGAGGCCATGCTGACCCACTTGACGGTGACGTCGACGCCGGTGACGCCGTAGGTGCCGGCACCGCCGGTGAGAGCCATGTCGCCGGGGCCCTCGACGTACGAGCCACCCAGTTCGAGCGTGGTCTCGTCACCGAGGTCCCAGAGGTTGGTCCAGCGCGCGCCCCAGGCAAGGTCGCGGCTGGTGTTGTCGAACATCTCTGTCGCGCCGTCGACGCCGTAGACGAAAACGTCGCTGTACCAGGGCAAGGGCGCGGGAATCGCCACCTGCGCGCCGGTGTCGGTGAAGCCGTCGCCCAGGAACGAACGAACGACCAGCGGCGACTCCACGAACGGGAACTCGTGTGTGTGCAGCGGCGAGTGCTTGCCGAAGGGCATGAAGAACTTGCCCAGACGCAAACCCAGGCCGTAGGGCAGGCTGGTGGCGTCGACGCGCGCGACCTCGACGCCGACCTCGTATTCGTCGGCCAGGGCGCGGGGCTCCACGGCGATGACGATGTCAGCGGTCCAGAACGGATCGACGATCGCCGTGGCATGCAACTCCGCTTCCTGCAGACGGACGCCGTTGACTTCGTTGTCGGTGCGTTCATCCGAGGTCTGCGCCACGACTAGGCCGTTGAGGCTCAGGGCGGGATTCATGAGGTTGGACGTGCCCGTGGTGGTGGCCGAACCAGCCGGCGCGACCGAGGGCAACAGGATCAGCACGGTCAGAACCGCGACCGCGAACAGGGAAAGGCGCATGGTGACCTCCGGGGCTGCCCACGCTGGACAGCCGGATGGAAAACAGAGCGACTCCGCGCAACGCGGATGGCGCTGTGATGAGAGGAGGCTGGGCGTCAGGCGGGCAGCGGCGGGGAGCGGGCGAAAGTCGGCAGGGGATCAGGGTCGTCCGAGGCCACCTGCGACGGGCACGGGACCAGGGTGCCGGACACGTCCGGCGGCGCGATCGCCAGCACGGGCGGCGTCTCGCCCTGCAGGAACATGAAGTGGGAGCAGAGGAAACAGTCGCAGCGGTCGCCGGTCTCTTCGGCGGGGTATTCGCTCTCGGCCACGTGGTGCAGGACCTTCATGCCCTCAAGCGTCGCAAAACCCAGCAACGCCTGCACAGTCAGGAGCAGGATCCATCGGCTGGCTTGGCGTTGGCGCAGAACGAGACTCATGACACCGTGGGACTCGAGGAGCGGACGACTTCCGAGCGGCGGGAATATATGTCGGAGCGATACCGACAATCAAGGCCGAGAGCCGCGTCCGGCACCGAGACCCATGGTCATTTCGCCCTCGCCGCAACGCACGTTGCGCAAGCCGGGTCTCCCGGCCGGAGCCTCGTAATGGGGCACGGGCGTCCCCGGCGCCCACCAGGCCGCGTCACCCTCGAACGACCCGACGCGATCATCGTCTCGCAGCCGCAGCCCGATCACCAACGTCAACATCGCGGCCACGGCGATCGTCAGGCGCCAGGACCACGGGATCCGGCGGCGGCGCCGTGTCGACGCACGCACAACGGCCGACTCGAGACGCGCAGCGAACGCCGCATCCACCGGTTCGGGCTTGTGTCGCCGAAACGCCGCCTGCGCGGCCATGAGAACCGACAGCTTGCGGGCGCACGTCGCGCAGGTGTCGATGTGGGCACGGACACGCATCGCCTCATCCGTCGGCAGTTCCGAATCCAGATACGCGCTGAGACGTGCTTCACAATGCTCGCAGGTCATGGCATGGCCTCCTCGACCAGTGGCGCCAGTCGCGCCGCCAGCGAGGCACGCGCGTTGTGCAGCCGCGAACGGACGGTCCCCACGGGAATGCCCAGCGCCTCGGCAATGTTCTCGTACGACAGTTCTTCACGATCCCGCAGCATCAGGACGACCCGGTGTTGCGGCGCGAGGGCGGCGACCTCCCGACGCACCGCCGCGGTCAGGTTCCGCCGTTCCAGACGCTCAAGGGGCCCGGGCCGGATGTCGGGAATCTGGAGCAAGAGATCGGCGGCGACGGCCGCAGTCTCATTCCGGCGCCGCACGTCCCGACGGATGTGTCGCGTGCAGACGTGACGCGCCACCGCGAACAGCCAGGTGCGGAATGACGACCGTCCCCCAAACGACCCCGCCGAGCGCAGCACCTGCAGGAAGACATCCTGTGTGAGATCTTCCGCGGTGTGGCCGCGCGCGCCCGTGAACCAGCCCACGAACTGGTGTATGCGATCGCGGTGTCGGCGCACGAGTATCGTAAAGCTCTCGACATCGCCGGCGAGGTATTCGCTCAGAAGCGCCTCGTCGGCGATGGAAGGGCGATCGACTACGGCGCCCACATCAGCCGCCGAAGTTCAGGTTCGTCGGCTTCCTCGTCGTCGGCCGCACGTACTGGTCGGTCACCGGAACGTCCTCCTCGACGGTCTCGAACACCAGCTTGTCCATCCAGACCTTGCCGCGTCCCTGGATCAGCAAGCCCATCAGAATCATCGTCGCGTCATCGGGCACGTCCAGAACGATCGCGACCTCGTGCCAGTCCGTTGTGCCCTTGATCGGCCGGCGCTGCATGTTGTCGAAAGCCACAATCTTCTCGCCGGTATCCACGCGCAGCCACATTCCGGCCCACTGATCCACCTTGCGCGACTTGACCTGAACGCGCAGCCGAATCCGTTGACCGCGATAGTCGTCCGCCAGGAACGTCTGCGTCAACGTTCCGAACTTGCCCTTCACCGGATCGGAGCCCTCGATGTAGGCTGCAGGACCACCATCCACGCCACCGTCGCCATCGGTGCCGACCTCATAGCCGACCTGGTCGGTGCCGGACTGGAACCATCCCTCCGGTGCTTCTCCCGCCACGGCGGCTCCCGCGACAGCTATCCCCAGAGCGAGCACCAGCGTTCCCGCACATCGATACCACATGGCTTCTCCTTCTCGTCGGCTGAACATCGCTCGCGACCGGAGCGGCCGCTCATCCGTCCTCCAGGACATTGGTGCCACAGTCCGACGAAAAGTTCACCAGAAAGACGAAGGCGGCCCACCAGCGGCCGCCCATCGTCACTTCGGCATCTCGACGCTCATGTTCGCCGGAACTAGAGCTTCCGCGGCCGGACCATCGCCTCGGGCGCCAACAACCGATCCAGCTCTTCCTTCGAAAGAAGCCCCTTCTCCAGCACCAGTTCGTACACGCCGCGCCCGGTCGCCAGCGCCTCGCGCGCCACGTCGCTCGAAGCCTCGTAGCCCAGCACCGGATTCAGCGCCGTCACCAGCCCGATACTGTTCTGCACCATCTCCAGGCAGTGATCCACGTTCGCCGTGACGCCCTCGATGCAGCGGCACCGCAGGGTCGCCATGCCGTTCTTCAGCATCTCGATCGACTCGAGCAGGCTCTGGACGATCACCGGCTCCATGACGTTCAGCTCGAGCTGGCCCGCCTCGGCGGCCATGGTCACGGTCAGATCGTTGCCGATCACCTTGAACGCGATCTGGTTGACGACCTCGGGGATCACCGGATTGACCTTGCCGGGCATGATCGACGAACCGGGCTGCATCCTGGGCAGGTTGATCTCGTTCAGGCCGGCACGCGGTCCACTGCTCAGCAGGCGCAGGTCGTTGCAGATCTTCGACAGCTTGATCGCCAGACGCTTGATCGCCGAACCGTAGATCACGAACGCGCCCGTGTCCTGCGTGGCCTCCACCAGGTTGGTGGCCAGGACGACGTCCAGACCGCTGTCCGCGCGCAGATGCTCCACGGCCTTGGCGCCGAACTCGGGATCGGCGTTGATGCCGGTGCCGATCGCGGTGCCGCCGAGGTTGATCTCGAGGAAGAGTTGCGCGTTGGATTCGAGGCGCTCGATCTCCTCCGCGAGGGTCACGGAATAGGCCTCGAACTCCTGGCCGAGCGTCATCGGCACGGCATCCTGCAACTGGGTGCGGCCCATCTTCAGCACGTCGTTGAACTCGACGCCCTTGGCGGCAAATGCGCCCACCAGCTCGCGCAGCACCGCGCACAGCTGCTCGTTGGCGCGGATCAGCGCCACCTTCATGGCCGTGGGGTAGGCGTCGTTGGTCGACTGCGCCAGGTTCACGTGGTTGTTCGGGTGGCAGTTGCGGTAGTCGCCCTTCTCGAAGCCCAGGATCTCCAGCGCCCGGTTGGCGATGACCTCGTTGGCGTTCATGTTGGTCGATGTCCCGGCGCCGCCCTGGATCATGTCGACCACGAACTGGCTGTGCCACTTGCCCTCGACGATCTCGTGGCACGCCTGCTCGATCGCCTTGGCCACCGGCTGCGCCATCGCGCCGACATCCGCGTTGGCCTTGGCGCACGCCATCTTGACCAGCGCCAGCGCCTCGATCATCACCGGGAAGTGATAGAGCGCGATGCCCGAGATGGGAAAATTCTCGACCGCGCGCAGCGTCTGCACGCCGTAGTAGAACTCGTGCGGCACGTCGCGGTCGCCGAGCAGGTCGTGCTCGTTGCGGGTGCGGCCGCTGATGTACTGCGCGCCGGCGTCGGTGGTGCGCGCGGTGGCCTGGCGCATGCGGCGCGAGATCACCCGCGCGGCCCGCGACAGGATCTTGGTCGCCAGCGCGGGATCCTCGCGGACGAGGTCCTTGAACGCGTCGCGGCTGATCCGCTGGACGCGGGTGTCGAGCAGCGCGCGGGCGGTCGCCGAGTGCGGGTAGTCGTCCATCAGGGCGCCCTCGCCCAGGAAATCGCACGGTCCGAAGAACGCCAGCCGCTTCTCCCCGCCGAACGGCGTCCGTTTGAACAGTTCGACCTCGCCGCGGGCGATCAGGTGCAGGTGCGCGCGTGGGCTGTGCTCCTGGAAGAGGAGGTCGCCCTGGGCGAGATCCTCGGGCTCGACGCGGGTCGCCAGACGGGCGATCTCGCCTTCGTCGAGGTCCTGGAAGAGTTCGATGCGCTGCAGGAAATCTCGGATGTTCGTGTCGACCATGATGCACACCCACTGTGACATGGAGGTTGAATTCGGCGGGGCCGGAAGGGCCTGGTCGTGTCTGGGGCACAAGGTAGGACCGCGCTCGGCCGCGGGGCAAGTCGAGCGTGCTGGCGCGACGGCAGCCGCAGCGTGTACTGTTGTCCCGTCCGTCGCCGTACCATCGAACAAGCAGGAAAAACGATGACGAAGCAGCAGTTGTCCGACAT
>CAZJMO010000009.1:0-22275 GCA_964547085.1 uncultured Fibrobacteraceae bacterium
CTCAACGGCCTCCTTGGTCTTCTTCTGGGCTGGGCAGCGGCTCCGGCTCCGGGTCGTCGTGGCTCCAGCGGCCGGTCAGGTAACCGGCCAGCAGGCAGACAGCGAGCACCAGGATTCCGGTGCGCACCGAGCCGATGCGGTTGTCGGCGTGGTGATCGCGTTGCGACACGTCGCTACGCCGTCTCCACGCGCAGGACCAGGCGGTTCGGCGCGCAGGCGATCATCTCGCCCGGCCGCGACACCGTTCCCTGCAGGCGACAGGTGGCGTGACGGCAGCCGGCCTCGGCCACGCGCACGCCGTGTTCGTCCATGACCACGCGCGTCGGGCCGGCCGGACCGGCAAGCTCCAGGCGGCGACTGCGGCCGTCCATGGCGATGCGATCCTGCACGCCGCGCTCGTTCTCCACCACCAGGACGCGTTCCGACGCCAGGGCGTCGGGACGATCCTCGAGGCGGCAACTCACCGCGACAGCAGCCTGCCGACCCTGCAGACGCTCGCGCAGCGACACGAGGTCGCGGCCGAAGGCGCCGGCGGGATCCAGCACGCGGCTGCCCTGGCTCAACATGATGTCCGCGGGCAGCGCGCTGTCGAGCGGCGTGACCTGGACGGTCAGCACGCGATCGCCGCCGCGCACGTAGCGATCCGACGCGGTGCGCAGGGCGCCCGCCACGGTGGAACGCCAGGCTGCGGGCGTATCGACGACGGGAGCGGGAAGCCGGCCGCCGTCGAGGTTCAGGAAGGCGCCGAGAACATCGGTCACCGCCGACTCGTCCGCGGGGACGAAACCGTGCAGGACCACGCGCCGGCCGGTCGCGCCGTCGAAGGCCCCGCCCAGCTTCAGGCCCGCGCCGAAGGCGGCGCCGCCGAGGATCGCGGTCTTGAGGAAGGAACGCCGGTTGAACATGTGACTGTCTCCTTTGATCGTCACGTCTGCAGGCGGCAGCTTAGAACTTCATGCCCGCGAAACCCATGAAACCGAGGGCCAGAACGCCGGCCACGATCAGCGTGATGCCGGCGCCCTGGAGGCAGCGCGGCACGTCGGCCAGTTCCAGTTCCTCCCGGATACCGGCCATGAGCGTGAGCGCCAGCGTGAAGCCGGCACCCGCGCCGAGTGCGAAGACCAACGCCTGGACGAAGGTCAGATCCTTCATTACCGAGAAGAGGCACAGGCCCATGATGGCGCAGTTGGTCGTGATCAGCGGCAGGAAGATGCCGAGCGACCGGTACAGCGGCGTCGACACCTTCTTGATGACCATTTCCACGAACTGCACCAGCGCGGCGATCACCAGGATGAACGCCACGGTCTGCAGGAACGCCAGGCCCAGCGGAGCCAGGATGTAGTGCTGGATCAGGAAGGTGACCATGGCGGCCATGGTCATCACGAAGGTGGTGGCCATGCCCATGCTGGTGGCCGAACTGAGCTTGCCCGAGACGCCCACGAACGGGCAGATCCCCAGGAACTGGCTCAGCACGAAGTTGTTGATCAGGGCCGCGGTGATGAAGATGCCGAAGAGTTCCACGGTCACGCCTCCTTCGCGGCCAGCGTCGCGTGTCGGGCAGCCTGCAGGGCCGCCGCTTCGCGACGATGGGTGATGGTGTTGACCACGCCCAGGATCAGACCCAGGGTGAGGAACGCGCCGGCGGGCAGGATCATCACGATCCACGGCTCGAAGCTCGACGGCATGATCGGCATGCCGAAGATCGAACCGTTGCCCAGCAACTCACGCACACTGCCGAGAACCGTGAGCGAGGCCGTGAAGCCGAGGCCCATGCCCAGCGCATCGACGACCGCGCGCAGCGGGTTGTTCTTCGAGGCGAAGGCCTCCTGCCGACCCAGGATCACGCAGTTTACCACGATCAGCGGGATGAACGCGCCCAGGCTCTTGCTCAGCGCGGGCAGTTGCGCCTTCATCGCCAGATCGACGATCGTCACGAAGGTGGCGATCACCACGATGAAGCTCGCGATCCGCACCTGGCTCGGGATGACCTTGCGCATGAGCGAGATCATCAGGCTGGCGCAGACCAGCACGAAAGCCGTCGCCGAACCCATGCCCAGACCGTTGATCGACGACGTCGTCACCGCCAGCGTGGGGCAGAGTCCGAGGAGTTGCCGCAGGACCGGGTTCTGGTCCCAGAGTCCCTTCAGGAACTCGCGGCTGAGGCTGCTTTGCTTGCTCACGACTCACCTCCCTGCGACGCCAGGATGCCGTCCAGCTTTTTGACGGCCTCGTTGACGATGGCGACCACGGCCTTGGAGCTGATGGTGGCCGCGGTGATGGCCTGCACCTCGGTCGGGCCCAGTTCGGAGCGCTTCTTCCCCTTGACCACCTTCAGGTCGCCGCCGGCGGACAGGTGCTGCCCGTCGCCCCAGCCGAAGTACTGCAGCGGGTAGTTCTTGGCGTCGTTGGCGGCGTCGCCCAGGTTGCGGTCGGCCGAGGCGGCCAGCGCTTCCTCGTGCTCCGGCCGCAGCCGGATCCAGGTGCCCAGGCCCGGCGTTTCCGAGTCGTCGAGCACCTTCAGGCCGCGGATCTCCTTGCGCTCGGGATCCAGCGCGATCATCACGTCGACCTTGTCCTGGAAACCGGTCAGCGCGTAGCGGACGACCCAGCCCTTCAGTTCGTCGCCGTCGACGACCTGCCAGGCGGTCAGCCCGTCCACGTTGTCGACCGCGATCGCCGGCGAGCCGCCGGGGACCAGGAAGCCGATCGCCTCGTCGCGGATCTTGGCCTGGTTGGCCTCGATCAGCGGGTCGGCCCAGTCGTTCACCAGCGAGAGCGCACCGCCGGAAACCATCCCCACCACGATCAACGTGGCCAGCATGTGCAGCGTTGTCTTCATCGCTTCACCCCGTAGATGGTAGGCCGCGTGTAACGGTCGATCAGCGGCACGGTCGCGTTCATGAGCAGGATCGAGTACATGACGCCCTCGGGCAGGCCGCCGAACAGCCGGATCAGGATGGTCAGCAGCGCAATGCCCAGACCGAAGATCCACTGGCCACGGGGCGTGGTCGGGCTCGACACGTAGTCGGTGGCCATGAAGACGGCGCCGAAGAGGAAGCCGCCCGACAGCACGTGGAACAGCGGGCTGGGTCCGATGCCCGCCAGGTGGAAGGCGCCGCCGAAGACCGCGCCGCCCAGGATCATCGAGACCATGATCTGCCAGTTCGCCACCCTTGTGAGGGCCAGGATCAGGCCGCCGATGATGATGGCCGCCGCGCTGGTCTCGCCGATGCAGCCGCCGACATTGCCGAGCAGCAGCTTCTGCGTGCCGATGTCGCCGAGGAACTGCGTCGGGTCACCGAACTTGAACAGCCCCAGCGGCGTGGCCTGGCTGACGGCGTCCACGCGCGCGACGGCGTGCGACCAGTCGGTCATGCCGGCCGGGAAGCTGGCCTGCAGGAACGCGCGGCCGACGAGCGCCGGGTTGAAGATGTTGTCCCCCAGGCCGCCGAAGACGGCCTTGCCGATGCCGACGCTGACGATCCCGCCCAGCGCCGCGTGCAGCGGCGAGAAGCCGGGCGGCAGGATCAGGCCCAGGAGCAGACCGGTCAGGAAGGCGCTGCCGTCGGGAATGGTGTCGGTCTTCTTGTTGATCCGGTTGACGACCCATTCGCAACCGACGGCGCCGAGGATGGCTCCGGCGATCGGGACGAACACCCCGGCGCCGAAGAAGTAGACGGCGCTCGCCAGACACGGCACCAGCGACAGGGTCACCGTCCACATGATGCGGGACGTGCTCCAGCCGAAGTGCGAGTGGGGCGAGGTGACCAGATTGAGGTTGCCCTCGCTGATCGCCTGGACGACCGGACCCTTGTGACTTTCATTGGCCATGGGTCAGTCTTCCTTCCGGGGCAGGGTGCGAACGTATTTCTTGCCCATGCGCAGGTACTGCACCAGCGGCTTGTGGGCCGGACACGTGAAGGCGCAGGTGCCGCATTCCATGCAGACCTCGATGCCCAGGTCGCGGGCCTCCTCGAAGCGCTTCAGCTCCGCGAGTCGCGCGATGCGTCCGGGCAGCAGGTTGACGGGGCAGACCTCGGTGCACTTGCCGCAGTTGAGGCACGACGTCTCCGGCGGCTCCTTCACTTCCTGCTCCGAGAGCACCAGGATGCCGCTGGTGGCCTTGACCACGGGCGCATCCAGGCTGTAGGCGGCGAAGCCCATCATCGGCCCGCCGACCACGACGCGCCGGGCGTTCTCCTTGGCGCCGCCGCAGTAGTTGATGACCTCGTGCAACCGTGTGCCGATGGTCACCTGCAGGTTCTTGGGCTCGACGACGCCCAGGCCGCTGACCGTCAAGGTCGCCATCCGCGGCACCTCGCCGGCGATCACCGCGTCGCGGATGGCCAGCGCCGTGCCGACGTTCTGGATCACGCAGCCCACTTCCATGGGCAACGCGCCGGGCGGGACCTTGCGGCCCACGGCGGCGTCGATCAGCATCTTCTCGCCGCCCTGCGGATACTTGGTCTTCAGTTCGAAGACCTCGATCGCCGCGGAGCGCTTGGTGATGGCCTCGCGGACGATCCGGATCGCCTCGGGCTTGTTGTTCTCGATGCCGATGCCGAGTTTGACCTTTTCGCCCAGCGCCCGGCCGATCAGCTGGATACCCTCGACCAGCTCGTCCGTCCGCTCGAGCATGAGCCGGTAATCCCGCGTGAGATAGGGCTCGCACTCGGCGCCGTTGATGATCATCCAGTCGATCGGCTTGTCCGGCGGCGGACTCAGCTTGACCGCGGTCGGAAAGGCCGCGCCGCCCTGGCCGACGATGCCGGCCTCGCGCACGCGGTCGATGATCTGCTTGGCCGTCACGACGTTGAACCTCAGCGTCGGCAACAGGACGGGGCTGCTGTCGATCGGCTCGGCCTCCTCGCCCTCCTTCGGAGGATCCGGCTCCCCGGGCTTGATGACCAGCATGTCGGCCGTCGTGCCGCCGACCACGGGGCCCTTGACCTTCTTCAGCACCTTGCCGCTGACGGGTGCGTGGACGGGGGCGGAAATGAAGCCCGAACTCTCCGCCAGGACCTGACCCTGTCGGACGTAATCGCCCTTCTTGACCAGGGGGTTGGCGGGTTTCCCGAGGTGCTGGCCCAACGGAACGAAGATCTCTGCCGGCAGCGGCATCACTTCGAGGGCCTTGTTCTCGGTGAGTTCCTTGTGCTCGGGGGGATGCACACCGCCCCGGAAGCTCCTCAAAGCCATACCGGGATGCTCCTAAAATTGGGCCAAAAGCGTCGCGTGAGTCCAGCGCGAAACGTAGATCACCAGCAGAGTTCAGTCAAAGATTTGCTTGATCCCAACGGCCCCGATGGCGGATTCCTTGACGGACGGTCAACCGACCGCCCCGGCGGGCACGACAGATGCGCAACCAACCTCGAGATCCCGCCGTCCCGACCATCCTGTCCACGGAGGTTGTCAACGTGTTGCAGATCCGTCGCCGTTGGTTGTCGATTTCATCGCTCGTGCTGCTGGCTGTCCTCTTGGGCCCGCCCGTATCGGCCGCCGAATTGCTGCCCGAACGCCCGCTGCACGCCGGCGAGAGCCTCCATTACCGCATCCGGCTCGGCCCGCTGACCGTGGGCGAGGGCTGCCTGGCGATCGACGACATCATCGACTGCGACGGTCGGCCCGCCTATGTCGTCCGCTACACGGCGCGGTCGGGCGGCGTCCTCTCCCGCCTCTATCCCGTCCGTGACCGCATCACCAGCTGGGCCGACACGCTCGACTTCCGCACGCATCGGCTCCAGAAGCGCATCCGCGAGGGCCGCTACCGCGAAGCCTGCGACTGGCGCGTGGATCACGACCTCGGCCTGGCCCGCGAGCGCAGCGGCGACACGCTTTCGGTGGCATGCGGCATCCACGACGTCTTCTCGGCGTTCCTGCGGGTGCGGTCGTCGCGGCTGGTCCCGGGCGGCAACGTGACCGTGCCGGTGCTGCTTGGCGGCGCCGCGACCGACCTGTCGGTGGCCGTCGGACCGCCGCGTCGGGTGCGCGTACCGGCCGGCGCCTTCGACACCATCGCGGTCCAGCCCGACCTCGGCCGTGGCGGCCCGTTCCAGCACGACGGCGCAGTCACCATCGATCTCAGCCGCGACCGACGCCGCTGGCCCGTGCGGATTCGGATGCGCGTGCCCATCGTCGGCGCGATCGTGGTCGAGTTGGTGGACGTGGAGACGGCACGGTCCGGATCGGGCTGACATTCGGCCGTTGCCGGACGCGGAACGCTGGCCTACGGTGGAGAGCGTCGCATTCGCCGCCTCATGACCGGGAGCGCTCACCTTGGCCGCACACCTGTTCCGCCGACCGCTCGTCCCGCTGGCCGCGGCGATCGCCCTGACGATCCTTTCGCCGTCGACGGTCCGCGCCGACGACCTGTACGCCGACCGACCGGCGCCCGAATCCGCGCCTCCCGGCCCGCGGAGCACCGCGACGCTCACGGCGGCCGGCCTGCTCGCCGGCGCCGCCGGATTCACGGTCGGCGCCCTGGTGGGGATCGGTTCGGCCGGGGGCGACGACGATGAACTGGCGGGGATCGAATCCGCGGTCATCACGGGGTCGCTGGTGGGCGCGTTCACGCTGCCGCTCGGCGTGCACCTGGCGAACCGGCGCGCCGGCGACGGCGGCAAGGTGCTGATTACGTCGATCGGGATCGGCGTGATCGGCTGGACCATCGCCCTGAGCACCGAATCGTGGCCGATGATCCCGCTGACGGCGGTCACCCAGCTCTTCGCCTGCGTCGCCGTCGAGCGCAACACGACGCCGATCCAGGCGCCGCCGCAGCCCGCCTCGTTCCGGGTGTCGACCGGCCTGATCGACCGCGCGCCGGCCCTGGTGGTCATGGGGCGGTTCTAGGGCGCCTACTGCCGCGTGAACACGATCTCGCCGCGGGTCGCCGTCGCGGTCACGTGCACGGTCGGCAGCGGGATCTCGGTGTCCGCCTGCCGGAGGCCGCCCGGATCCCCGCCCTCGACGGGAAATCCGTCGACGAGCAGTTCCTCGGGCACCAGCACGTTCATGCCGCCCATGTTCACGCCCAGCACGGCGTCGCAGTCGTTGGCCCAGCCGCCGGTCAGCGATATGTTGACGCCGCCCATCTTGCACTCCACCTCGAGACGGTGCGGGCTGGCGTTGCCCAGGCGCGAGGCCTCGACGCCGCCCATGAAGCCGCGGATGGACAGCCGGCCCATGGGCTCGTGCAGCGGTTCGCTGAAGTCGAGTTCCAGGCCGCCCTTGTCGAAGACGATGCCGGCGTCGGTGAGCCACAGCCCGCCCAGATCGGCCTCGCCGCCGCCCTCCTTCAGGCGCGCCTCGAGCGTGATCGGCACGCCGCGCGGCAGGAAGACCTCCACGACCGAATCGTTGCCGTCGCCGAAGATGGCGCGGAGCGCCGCCTGCAGGCCGGAGATCGTGCGGTGGTACACGACGTGATACGTCCACGCGCTGTCCGGCGCGACCTCGAAGGCGTGGCTGATCTCGTAGGCTTCCTGGTCGAAATGCGCCTTGACCGACAGACCCTCGCCCTCGGGTGCGGGCCGGATCTGGAACTCGCCCTGGGCGAGGTCGAGGATCACGTGGCCGGGGCCCAGCAGGCTGGCCGGAGTGGGCGAGGCGGATTCGTCGACGGACGCGACGAACTCGCGGTCCTCGATGCGTTGCGAGTCCAGGCCCCGCTTGGCCGAGATGGCCCCGACACCGATGATCACGATCACCACCAGGATGATTCCGAGACATCCGAGGCAGAAGGGCTTGAAGCAGCCTTTGACGGTAGCCATGGCGACACTCCGGGGTCGGGCGGAAAGGGACGGGCGATTGATCACAGGGTAACGGAGCGCGCGCGGAAAGGGAACCGGCATCGTGACGGCAAGAAGAAGGCCGACCCCTTGGGGCCGGCCTTCCCTTGCACTTGACCGGCGGGTCGCTAGATCCGCTCGCGCGCCGTGTAGTGCGTGTGCAGCAGCTCGTGAGCCTTGTGGCTGTTGGGCTGCCCGAAGAACTCCTCGTACACCTTGGTGATCGCGGGGTTCTCGTGGGACTTGCGGATCGGCTTGCCCTCGTCCTCGGCCATGATGGCCTGGAAGCGGGCCTGCCGGACGTCGTCCGTGGTCAGCCGCGGCTGTCCGCCGCCGCCGATGCAGCCGCCGGGGCACGCCATCACCTCGATGAAGTGATACGGGCTCGTGCCGGCCGCGACCTGGTCCATCAGCTTGCGGGCGTTGCCCAGGCCGCTGGTGGCGGCGACCTTGGCGGTCACGCCCTCCAGCCACTTGAATCCGTCCGTGCAGTCGCGGAACGTCAGGTCGATTTCCCGCACGCCGTGGATGTCCATGAGGTCCTTGACGTGCAGGTTCTCGGCGGGAATCTCGCGACCGGTGACCAGCTCGTGGACCGTCCGCAGCGCCGCTTCCATCACACCGCCGCTGTTGGCGAAGATGTCGGCCGCGCCCGAACTGAGGCCCAGCGGATCGTCGAACTCGCCCTTCTTGAGGTTGACGAAGTCGATGCCGTGCTTGCGGATCAGACGGCCGGCCTCGCGCGTGGTCAGGACGTAGTCCACGTCCGCCACGCCGCTGTCGGTCATCTCGGGTCGTCCGGCCTCGAACTTCTTGGCCGTGCACGGCATCACCGAGACGACGATGATGTCCTCCGCCCGCAGCCCCTTGTTCTTGGCGTAGTACGTCTTGGCCACGGTGCCGAGCATCTGCTGCGGGCTCTTGGCCGTCGACACGTTCGGGATCTGCTCGGGGAAGAAGTGCTCCAGGAACTTCACCCAGCCCGGCGAACAGCTGGTGGTCATGGGCAGGGCGACCTTGTCGTCCTTGTCCACCAGCGCGCGCTTGAGCCGGCCGAGGAGCTCGGTGCCTTCTTCCAGGATCGTCAGATCCGCGGACCAGTCGGTGTCGAACACGGCGTCGAACCCGAGCATCCGCATGGCGGTGACCATCTCGCCGGTCACCAGGGTGCCCGCGGGCAGGCCCTGGGTCTCGCCGATCGCCGCGCGGATCGCCGGCGCGGTCTGGACCACGACGTGCTTGTCGGGATCCAGCAGCGCGGCCTCGACATCCGCGATGCTGTCCTTCTCGTAGATCGCGTTGACCGGACACACCGCGGCGCACTGGCCGCAGTTGACGCAGACCGCGTCGCCCAGGCCGACGAACGCCGGCGCGATCATCGACGCGATGCCGCGTTCCTGCACGCCGATCGAGCAGACGGTCTGGACTTCCTCGCAGACCGAGATGCACCGACGGCACAGGATGCACTTGCCCGAGTCCCGCACCAGGGCGGAACTGCTGTCGTCGATCACGCGCGCCGCGCCGGAGCTGCCCTGGCCGAAGCGATTGCAATCCACGCCCAGATCGCGGGCCAGCGCCTGCAATTCGCAGTCGTCGCTGCGTTCGCAGCTCAGACAGTCCTGCACGTGATCCGAGAGGATCAGCTCGATCGCGGTCCGCCGCGCGCGGATCACGCGCGGCGTGTTGGTGTGGATCTTCATCCCGTCGTTCGCTTCCAGCACGCAGCTGGCCAGCAGGTTCCCGCGCCCCTCCTGCTCCACGACGCAGGCGCGGCAGACGCCGACCTTGTTCACGTCCTTGAGGTAGCAAAGACTCGGGATCTTGATGCCGACGGTCTTGGCGGCCTCGAGAACCGTGACGCCGCGGGGGACCTCGACCTCCATGTTGTCGATCGTAAGCTTGACAGTGTCGCTCATGTCACCCCTCCGCTAGTTCTTGGCCGCAGCGCGATAATCGCACCGCAGGCAACGCTCGGCCTCGTGACGGATGGCCTCGTCCCAGTTCACGCCGCGGTTGACCAGCAGGAAGCTGCTGATCCGGTCTTCCACCGAGGAATACTCGGTCTGGACACGCGACCGGTCCACCGGTTCGGCATCGGGATCGTAAGGCACGTCCGGCGACTTCATGACCCGCCAGCTGAACTCCTCGATCACACCCGGGTTGAGGGTCTGCTCGATGTTCACCGCCACCTGCTCGCCGTGACCGATGGCCGACGCCAAGTTGGCCAGGCTCAGCACGTCGCCCGAACCCCAGACCTGGGGATCGCTCGTGCGGAAGGTGCGCGGGTGGCACTTCAGCGTGCCGTTGCGGTGCGTATCCAGCTCGGGCGCGAAACCGAGGTCGATCTTCTGGCTGATCGCGGTGATCAGATGCTCGCATTCGAACACGACCTCGCTGTCGCCGCCCTCCTTGGGACGCGGGCGACGGCGGCCGGAGCTGTCGAAGGGACCCAGCTCCTGCAGGCGCGCGCGGATGCCGCGAACACACTTGCGATCGTCGAGCAGGATCTCGTCGATGTCGGTGAGCTCCTCGATGCGGATGCCCTCCTCCAGCAACTCGGCGATCTCGTCCTCTTCGGCCGGCATCTGGTCGATGGTCCGGCGGTAGGCCACCATGACCTCGGTGGCGCCCAGGCGCAGGGCCGAACGCGCACAGTCGATGGCGGTGTTGCCGCCGCCGATGACGATGACCGAACCGCGGACACGCTTGAGGTCCTCGTGAGCCACGAGCCAGAGGAAGTCGATCCCGGCCTGGACACCCTCGGCGTCCTCGTGGTCGAGCCCCAGCCCGGTCGCCTTCCAGCCGCCGATCGCCATCACGATCGCGTCGTGCTGCGACTTCAGCTCGTCCATGCTGATGTCCTGGCCGACCTTGCATCCCACGCGATAGCCGACGCCCATGTCCAGGATGTTCCGGACCTCGTGATCCAGGACAGCCTTGGGATACCGGTACTCGGGAATGCCGTAGCGCATCATGCCGCCCAGCTTCTCCTGGCCTTCGTAGATCATCACGCGATGGCCGAGACGGCGCAGGAAGTAGGCCGCGGTCAAGCCGCTCGGGCCGCCGCCGACGATGCCCACGCTCTTGACCTCGTCCCCGGAGCGCTGCATCACCGCAGGCATGGGATACGTGCCGTTGTGGCCACCCATTTCCGCCATGAAGCGCTTGATCTCGCGGACGGCGACCGGCGCATCCATGGTCGCGCGACGGCATTTGTCCTCGCACGGATGGGTGCAGGTCATGCCGCAGGCCATGGGGAACGGGTTGCGGTCCAGATGCGCCTCGAGCGCTTCGCGATACCGACCCTCGCGGGCCAGGTTCACGAACGCCGGCACGTTCACGCCCGCGGGGCAGGCGTTCTGGCACGGCGCGTAGACGAGGTCGGCACAGACGCCGGCGCGGCACTTCTTGAGATAGATGTGCTCCTCGTATTCCTCGCGGAAGTTCTGGATCGTCGAGAGCACCGGGTTGGGCGCGGTCTGGCCGAGGCCGCAGATCGCGGTCGCCTTGATGTCCTCGCCCAGCGAGATCAGCTCCTCGATGTCGCCTTCCTTGCCCTCGCCGCTGGTGATCCGCTGGAGGATCTCCAGCATGCGGCGCGTCCCGATCCGGCACGGCGGACACTTGCCGCAGCTCTCCTCCTGGATGAACTCCAGGAAGAACTTGGCGAGGTCGACCATGCAGGTGTCCTCGTTCATCACGATCAGGCCGCCCGACCCCATCATGGCGCCGACGTCCTTGAGGCTCTCGTAGTCGACCTTGACGTTCAGCAGGTGACGCGGGATACAGCCGCCCGAAGGACCGCCGATCTGCGCCGCCTTGAACTCCTTGTCGTTGATGATGCCGCCGCCGATGTCGTAGATGATTTCGCCCAACGAGGTGCCCATGGGCACTTCGACCAGGCCGACGTTCTTCACCGCGCCGGCCAGCGCGAAGACCTTGGTGCCCTTGCTGGACTCGGTGCCCAGCTTGGCGAAATTCTCGGCGCCTTCCTCGAGGATGCGCGGCACGTTGCCGTAGGTCTCGACATTGCAGACCACGGTCGGGCTGTGCCAGACGCCGTCCTGCGCGGGGAACGGGGGCTTGGGCACGGGCTCGCCGCGACGTCCCTCGATCGACGCGATGAGCGCCGTCTCCTCACCGCAGACGAACGCACCGGCGCCCATGCGGACCTCGATGTCGAAACTGAAATCCGTGCCGCCGATCTTGTCGCCCAGCAACCCGACCTTGCGCGCCTGCTCGATCGCCTGCTCGAGGCGTTCGATCGCCATGGGATATTCCGCACGGCAATAGACGAAACCGTGGTCGGCGCCGATCGCGTAGGCGCAGATGGCCATGCCCTCGAGCACGCTGTGCGGCAGACCCTCGAGCTGGGAGCGGTCCATGAACGCGCCGGGGTCGCCCTCGTCGGCGTTGCAGACCACGTATTTGTGCCCGGTCTTGCTCTCCTCGCGCGCGGTCAGTTCCCACTTGATACCGGTGGGGAAACCGCCGCCCCCGCGCCCCCGCAGGCCCGAGGCCTTGATCTGGTCGACCACGTGCCCGGGCGTGTCGTCGGTGATGGCCTCGAACATCGAGCGATAGCCGCCGACGGCGATGTACTCATCGAGGCTTTCGGGGTCGACGATGCCGGCCCACTTGCGCGCGAACTTGTACTGGCGCTTGAAGAACGGGATGTTCTCGATGATGGGGATCTTTTCACCGGTGTCGCGGTCGGTATAGACGTGGTCCATGACCGGCTGACCGCCGATGAAGTGCTCCTTGACGATCCGCGGCACGTCCTCGGGCTTCAACTCCGTGTAGAGGATGCCCTCGGGATAGACCACGGCCACCGGGCCGAGCTCGCAGCAGCCGATGCAACCGGTGACGACGACATCGACGCGGTCGGCCAGCTTCTTGTGCGCGGCGATCTCTTCCTTGAAAGCCTCGGTGATCTTCTTGCTTCCGGACGCGACACAACCGGTCTCGCCGCAGATCAGGAGCTGCAGACGACGGGTGTTGGAGCCGACACAGCGGGACACGATATCCGGAGCCTTGGCTTCACGGATCTTGGTCAGGTCGGCGACCGACTTGATGCGGGCCATCAGCGGACCTCCTTGAGCGCAGGCGACGCCTGACGGTAGCTGTCCAGGATGTCGGACAACTGCGTGGCGCGCACACGGCGGTGCGTATCCTCGTCGACGACCACCACGGGGGCGAGAGCGCAGGCTCCGACGCACCGGACGACCTCGAGCGTGAACTCGCCGTCTTCGGTGGTTTCCCCGGCCTTGATGCCGAGTTCGTGGACCAGTTCTTCCATGAGCTGCTTGCCGCCGCGGACATAGCAGGCGGTCCCGAGGCACACCTTGATCGTGTGGCGTCCCCGCGGGAAGCGAGTAAAGAAGGAGTAGAAGCTGGCCACGCCGAGAACCTTGGACGCGGGCACGTCCAGGATCTCGGCCACGTGCTTGAGAACGTGGTCCGGCAGATAACCGAAGATGGTCTGGGCCACGTAGAGGCAGTTGATCAGACTGCCGGCCTCGTCCTTGTACAATGCGAGGATCTCGTCGAGCCGAGTGAACTTCTGTTCTTCGGTCAATTCCTCGCAGTTGCACCCTTCGGCTGCCACCTTGAGCGGGTTCTTCAGGGTCATTCTGCGCCTCCCACAACCGGGTTAAGCAAGGTGTAACTGGTAAAATTTTAACAACAATCCCGAATAAAAACCCGGGTTGTCTCGAACAAGGAAGATAAAACTTCCCGGATCACATTAAGTCTAATACTGCTGTATATGGCCCCCAAAGAAATTCTATCTAAAGAAATACCAGTGGGTTACTGAAGCCGGACCCCGTTTTTAAGGCCCGATATAAAACGTTACGTGATAACAATTTAACGACTTCTTGTCTCCCGATCAATCATGTACGCTTTTCAGATAGAAAAATCCCGGCGCGTCAAGAAGACCCGCCGGGACAAAATCCCTTTTTAATCCTGTATATTTACAAACAGGTTTGAAAGCATTCTGGTCGGATGTCCCACCCCACCTGTGAAATGAAACGCGAGCCCAATGGTCGCCTAGACGACGCCCACCAGATACGCGAGCCACCCGGGCTGATTCCGCGCCATCTGCGCGGGCCGGTAGCAGTCGGAGTCGGGGTCCGCGGACTTGTCCCAGTAGACGATGCAGTCGGAGAACCCGGCCTCCAGGAGCGCGTCGCGCGCCTCGGCCAGCGAGTACAGGCGCCACTCGTACTCGAACGCCTTCTTCAGCCGCTTGCCGCCCGCCAGCTCGAAGTGGATATAGCACCGGGCCATGTTGTCGATGGGGTTGAAGGCGGCCTGCTCCCAGGTGTAGGTGAACGCGCCGTCCGGAGACTCGACCAGCCGCGGCTCCTCGATCTCCTGCTGCGCCTCCCAGCCGCCGTAGCAGTCCATGAAGAACAGCCCATCGGACGCCAGACTCTTGCGGACACTGCGGAAGTAGTCCACGAGCTGCGGCATCGGGTTCATCAGGAACCACGAGAAGTTGTAGGCGCAGGCGATGTCGGCGACCGGCTCGGTCACCTTGCGCACGTCCGCCTCGAGCAGGGTCACGTTCCCGGCCCGCTTACCCAGCGCCGCCACGTTGTGTTCACGACCCCACGCCAGGGTCTCGGCGTCCAGATCCAGGCCGACGGCCGTACGGTTCCGGCCGCTCCGGGCCCACTCGCAGCTCAGCAGCGCCGTGCCGCAGAAATCCTCACGCATGATCAGCGGCTTGCGACTTCGGACCTTGCGGAAGATGCGGTCCATGAACTGGACCTCGAAATCGGGGACCTGCACCGACCACTGGTAAAGCAGATGGCGGTCGGCGAAGCGGGCAGGCAGCGTGTTCTCGATGTCGCCTTTGAGGATCTTGCTCATGGTTTCTTTCTGCGCCCGCGTTCGGGCGCCCGTCCGTTTCGTGGGTGTGTCGTCGGTGGCGACGACCCGGCATGGAAGGCGCATTCTAGCAGGGGCCGTGCGCGCCTCCAAACCGAAAGACGACATCGGCCGCGACGAAACGAGGCGACCCCGTCAGAGGTCGCCCCGCTCGTCGTCGTCTTCGATGCGGTCTAGAACGTGTAGCCCATCCCGATCGACATGGTCTGCTTCAACTGGCCCGACTTGCGGACCGCCGCGGCGACCGCACCCGGATTCTCGAGCACGCCGTCGCGCACGACCGGTTTGACGGTGCTGTCGTACTTGTCGTAGACCCAGCGCACGTTGGGCTGGACGTTGATCACCTTGGTGATGTTGGCCTTGAAGGTGTTCTCGAAGTCGATGTCGGTGGTCAGGAAGTGGTCCGGCAGGTCGCCGTCCAGGCCCAGATCGACGAGCGCCTGCGCACCGAGATCCTCGACGTCGGACTTGGCCGAGTAGAAGAACGGCTTGTAGAACCGCAGCTGCCCCGTGTACTCGACGCGGTCCTGCAGGAGGTCGCTCTTGTAGTTCAGCGTCAGCTCGACACCGCCGTCCTGCACCGACTCGGTGGACGCCTCGTCTGCGGGCGGGACGGCCAGGAAGATGTCGCGCGAACTCTGGTGCAGCGTGAAGCCCAGGCGGCCCATCAGTTTACGCGCTTCCTGGTCGATGAGCATGCGGCTGACACCCACCGACTCGAAGAACTCGAGCGGGTTGAGGCTCAGCTCGCGGCCGTAGGGATCGGTCTGGTCGAGGAACTGGCTCTCGAAACGGACGCTGATGAACGGGTCCAGCTCGCTGCGCGTGTAGCGCAGGAGCGACTCGGCCTTGATCTGGTCCGTGGTCTTGTCCGGACGCTTCCAGAACAGGCCGCCGTCGCTGTCGCGGGCCTGCTGGTGATTCTGACCGAAGGCCAGGTTCAACGAATTGTACCAGTGCCACTGGTCGTTGAGCTGCTTCTGGGCGCGGGCGTCCAGCGTGGCGTTCCAGACCACCGAGCCCTTGTCGCCGCCGTTCCAGTTCCGGGTGTAGTAGCTCTGCAGCAGATTGACTCCCAGGGAGGCGTCGGTGCCCCAGTTGCCGGCCGCGAACTCGGCATCGACATCCTCGGCCGCAACCGCGGTGAACGGGACCAGGGACAGGGCCAGCACCGCGAACAGGGCCGGCATCGACATATTTCGCCAAGCGATCATGGGATCTCCTTTTCGAGGCGGCATCCTCCGCGCGGAGGACGCCGCCGTTCTCGGGTCACGGTGAACATTCAAGCCGAAGCCTAGAGCCCCTGCGGAGCCTGGACCATGGTGACGACCCGTTGCGGGTACGGAATGTCGATGCCGTTGGCACCGAGCGCTTCCTTGATGTTCTTGGTGAGATCGAATCTGCAGTTCCAGTAATCGGCGCCGCTGGTCCACGGGCGGACCACGATGTTCATGCAGCTGTCCCCCATCTCGGCCACGGCGATCTGCACGGGGGGATCGGCCAGCACCCGGTTGTCGGCCTGCACGACATCGTTGATCACCTGCATGGCCTTGCCCAGGTCGTCGCCGTAGCCCACGCCGACGGTCATGTCGATGCGGCGGGTGGCGTAGCCCGAGTAGTTCTTGATGATGTCGCCGTAGATCTTGCTGTTGGGCACCTCGATGCGGACGTTGTCCGGCGTCGACATGGTGGTCGAGAAGATGGCGATGCTCTTGATCGACCCGGCCACTCCGGCGACCTCCACGTAGTCACCGACCTTGAACGGCCGGAACAGCAGGATCAGCACGCCCGCGGCGAAGTTGGACAGGCTGCCCTGAAGCGCCAGACCGACCGCGAACGAGGCGGCGCCGAGCACGGCGACGATGGACGCGGTCTGGATGCCGAAGCTGCCAAGCACCGCGACGATCACGAAGGCCATCACGAAGAAGTAGACGAGGCTGGAGAGGAACCCGGTGAGGCTCTCGTCCCAGCTGCGGGCCCGGCCCAGTTTGCCCACGCCCTTGCGGATCTGGCCGGCGACGATGCGACCGATGATCAGGATCAGGATGGCGCCGATGACCTTCAGGCCGTAGATCGAGGCGAACTCGGCGAGAGTGGCGTACATGCGCTCGAGAAAATCGGGCGCCGCGGCAATTGCTCCGTTTGCTGTTTCGTTCATGAATGCTCCCTCTTGCGGGTTGGTGTCGAGGTGTTTCATCGCATGGAACCGACGGCCGTTCCAATTACCAGGCAGCGCCGACTCGACGATTGTCACATGATGTGGCGATCAAACTAGGTTTGTTTTGAAATCACGCCACCGTTAACGCCGGCTCTGCGCGACCTTGTCCAGAAACACCTGATTGGGCACTGCAACGGTGGTTTCGTCCCTTTCGAGCAGCGTCGATGTCGGGCTCCACCTGACATTCGGATTCGGCATGGTGAATGGGATCCTCGACATCGATGACGCTCTTGTCCTTGCGTTTGCGTGGAAAATCGAGACAATGATCCACCTAGATCCGCTCGTCTCGGTGTCTCATCGACACCCGGTCACATCCGGAAGTCACATCGAGGCATGATCCATCGGATTTTTTAGTCTTGCCGCTCGGAGGAAAAGGGCTTTTCAGTGTACATTGGAAATCGGTGTGATTTTACAAGCCCGGGCCGGGTCAACAGAGCGAACGAGAACTTTCCGGATGATCCGGAAACGACCAACCGAATCCAGGGAGAATCTACCATGAAGCGTTGGCTAATGATGATGACCATGTTGACGTTCGTGACCGGCGCCGCACTTGCGCAGGGTTGGGACGGACGCTGGGGCGTTGGACTCGAAAGTGGTGTCTGGAAACAGATGGGTGGCGACAACGACTACAGCAACATGGACCAATTCACCGGCTTGAAGCTCCGATACGGGCTCGACTCGCGCTGGACGGTCGACATGGGTCTGACCTACGGCTGGACCCGTCCCGGAGTCGGCACGCCCGGCGAGGACGCCGGATTCTCCTTCGACACCGGCGCGGGACTCTACACCCGCATCTGGCAGCCCAGCGTCACCGGGACCTACCGTTTCGTCGAGGACGGCACGTGGCGGCCGTGGGGCTCGATCGGCGCCGGCGTGACCCGCTGGGACGTCCGCGACCTGCGCGGCGAGGAGAGCGTCGGCCTCTGGCCCGACGGCGACGCCGTCCGCGTGTACGACGAGGACGGCGCGATGCAGGACGGACACGGCGCGAACGTGACCGCGATCCTCGGCCTCGGCACCGAGATCGTCGCCGGCCGGAACGTGTCGTTCGACCTGGGCGTGCGGTATCACTTCCTGCTCGGCCAGGACAACGACTCGGTCGGTATGAGCGCCCTCTGGGGCCCCGGTCACGTCGACGCCAACAAGGGCATCCTCCAGGGCATCGCCGGCGTGAACTACTTCTTCGGCAACCCCGACAAGGACGGCGACGGCATCCCCAACGACCGCGACGCCGACCCCGAGAACCCCGAGGACTTCGACGGCTACCGTGACGCCGACGGCGCGCCCGATGTCGACAACGACAACGACGGCATCCTCGACGCCCAGGACGGCGCGCCCGACGATCCCGAGGACTTCGACGGCTTCCAGGACGAGGACGGCGTCCCCGATCCCGACAACGACAACGACGGCATCATCGACGCCGAGGACGCCGCGCCCGACGAGGCCGAGGACATGGACGGCTTCCAGGACGAGGCCGGCGTTCCCGATCCCGACAACGATGGCGACGGCGTCCTGGACAACATGGACCGTTGCCCGAACACCCCCGCCGGCGTCACCGTCGACGTCGACGGCTGCCCCGTGGTCCAGGAGATCCGCGAGGATCTGGTCCTCGAGGGCGTGAGCTTCAAGTCCGGCAGCGCCGAACTGACGCCTGGTTCGATCGCGGTCCTGGACAAGGTCGCCGAGAGCCTGGGCGCCTGGCCCGAGGTCCGCCTCGAGGTGCAGGGCCACACCGACAGCAGCGGCTCCGCCGAGCTGAACCGCAACCTGTCGCAGAAGCGCGCCGAGACCGTGCGCGACTACCTGGTCATGAAGAGAATCGCGCCGGAGCGCGTCACGGCCGTCGGTTACGGCGAGGATCGCCCCATCGCCGACAACGGCAGCCGCGAGGGCCGCGCCACGAACCGTCGCGTGGAACTGCACCGCACCGATCGCTAGCCGCACGGCTGTCGATCACACTCTCGACCGGCCGCGGGTGGACAACCCGCGGCCGGCGTCTATCTTGCGAGGATGCCCGGCACACCGATCACGCTCCGCCGCCTCTCGCGGTTCTGGCTGCCCCTGCAGGCCACCTGGCTGATGATGGCTGTGGAAGGACCCTTCCTGGCCGCCGTCATCGCCCGTCTGCCCGAGCCCAAGTACAACCTGGCCGCCTACGGCGTCGCCTTCGCGTTCGCGATCATCGTGGAGGCGCCGGTGATCATGATGCTCTCGGCCGCCACCGCGCTGGTCGACGCCCGCCCCGGCTTCCTCGCCCTGCGCCGATTCGCCCGCGTCCTGAACGGCCTGATCACCGCGGTCATGCTCGTCCTTCTGGCCTCGCCGGTGATGGACTGGATCCTCCTCGACCTGATGCGCCTGGACCCGCACGTCGCCGATCTCACCCGCCGCGTCGCCTGGGGCACGGTGGTCCGGCTGATCACGATGGCGGCCGTCGCGATCGCCGCCACCAAGGCAGGCGCGGCCGGCGTCCAGGTGGGCGCGTCGGCGCTCAGCGCGGGTGTCTGCAGCGAGGCGCTGGCGAGCCGGATCATGGCGCACCGCACGGTGCACCTGCTGCCGGACCATCCACCCGCCGGCAGCCCCCGGACCGACCTCACCTGGCGCGGCCTGCTCACCTTCTACTGGCCACTGGCGCTGACCAGCACCATCTCCCTGGCGGTCCAGCCGGTGGTCACGTTCTTCATGGGCCGCGCCCGCTTCCCGCTGGAATCCTTGGCGGTGCTGCCGGTCGTCAACACGCTGGTATTCCTGTTTCGCACGCCCGGCCTGAGCCTCCAGGAAACCGCCATCGCCATGCTCGGCGCGAGCGCGCGCAACGCCCGGCCGGTGCTGCGATTCACCGCGATTCTGGCCGGCGGCGCCTCGATCGGGCTGGCGCTCGTGGCCTGGACGCCGCTGGCGCGAACCTGGCTCGTGGGTGTCTCGGGACTGACGCCGGAACTGGCCGCCTACGCCGAGTTGCCGCTGCGGATCCTCACCCTGATGCCCGCGCTTTCGGTGCTGCTCAACCTCGAACGGGCGCTCCTGGTTCACGGTCGAACGACCGGACCGGTGACCACGGCGAGCGTGCTGGAGGTCAGCGGCATCGCGCTGGCGTTGATCGCCTGCGTGGTCGGGCTGGACATGGTGGGCGCGACGGCGGCGGCGATCGCGTTCATGGTCGGGCGCGTGGCGGCCAACGTCAGCCTGCTGCGCCCGGTGCGCACGGCCCTGGAAACGTCGACGCCGCGGATCTGAGATCCGCGGCGTCACGTCGATCGGCTGGCCTGGGGAGAATCAGCCGATCTCGAGTTCTGCACTTCCGGTGGACAGGCGCGACGCGTGTCGATCCTGGATGTAGTGCCGGAGCGCCGCCAGCGCCCGGCAATCCGTAGGATCTGTGAACTCCACACCGAGGCAGGCGCCGCGACGGGTGGGGTCGTCCGAATTGATGTGGAGACGACGCACCACACTGGTCAGGGTGACCTCGCCGAAGCCCTCCGGCAGCTTGAGGTACAGCTCCACCGTGGAACCGCCCTTGAAGCCCGAGATGAGGGCGTTGATGCCCAGAAGCAGTTTGGCGCCGGTGAAGCTGATGTCCTGGACGCGGACGGCAACGCTGCTGAACGCAAAGGCGTCGGCGTCGTCGGAATCGCTGATCCGCTGCACCCTTCCCTGGATCCGCTCGGGCGGTTCGAGGCGGAAGGCGCCGCGCCGCTGGCCGTAGGTCACCGAGGCCGGCAGCCCCAGTTCCAGCACCGGCAGCGCGAGATCGTCGTCGAGCCAGAGATGGTCGTGGCTGACCACGGGGCAATTGCACTGGAGCAACTTGTCCTGGAGGATGAAGACCAGCGTCACCTTTTCGGGGACGTCGTCGGCGCTCTCGAGCGACGTGCGCCGGGCGCAGGTCAGCGCGAGACGGCCGTCGTCGGCCTCGTAGGTGCGGGACAGGAAGGTGGCCTGCAGCAGTTCGAGGCGATCGCCGTCACCGGGCATCTTCACCTGGACGTCGGCGCCGGAGCTCGCGAGGTAGCCCATGATGCGCCGGACGACGTCGGGGCTGCTGATCGATTCCTCGCCGGAGCCGACGTGGGTCCGCCCGCCGCGCGAGATCTCGTCGTTGAGCCACTCGCAGCCGAGCAGGCGCGGCGCGAGGTCGATGACCAGATCCAGCCGGCCCTCGGCCACAGCGACGCGGAAGAGGAAGTTGCGCACGCCGTCGCAATGGACCCGGAACTGCTCGTGGTCGTGGACCCGGAAATCCTGGGTGCCGATCCACTGGATCCCGCTGTCGGCGAGACTGAACTGCGCGCGGCGACAGAACGCCTCGAGCCCCCGCATCGGCGCATGACCGGTCTTGCCGTCGCCGCCGGCCAGGGCGACGTCGAAGTACTCGGCCAGCCGTTCCTCGCAACCGAGAAGCAACCGCCGCACGTGACCGCTGCCGAAATGCGCCGCCGCGACTGTCTGAAAGCGGAACTCGCGGTGATCCACCTGCACCAGATCGCAGGCGAGGATCTCCCCGGGAACAGCATCCGACAGAGCGTTGAGAACCGCGCGGCAAACCGCGTGCAAGCTCTCGGTCAGGCACTTCTGCATGCGCTCGAAACCCTTTCCGTGGACTTCACGTGGCGCCAGGCAACGTCCGACATTCGGTCCGTCCCCGGCGCTCATATCCGAGATATCGGCCGTTGTCGTCGTAAGTTGAGGAGGGAGTTCCAGGAATCACGTGTGGGTCGTCAAGACCCTGGTCACCGCCAGCACCAGCGCCTCGACCGTGGGCTCGGACGCCACCGCGACCCGGCACCAGCCCCCCGCCGTCGCCGCCCGGGCGGTCACCCCACCGATGCAGACGGCCGGCACCCCGTCGTGCATGCGGTGTCCCGGCACGCCGGCATCCAGTCCCGACACCGCCGACGGCGAGGCAAACGTCACCGCGTCGATCCTCCCGGCCTCGATCGCGGCGGCGACCGCGGCCGGCGGCGGCACCGTGAGGGTGCGGTAGACCGTCAGCGGCTCGACCACCGCGCCCAGCGCCGTCAGCGCATCCTCCACGTCCGACGGCGCCCGATCACCGCGCAGCCGCAGCACGCGCACACGGGCGAGCGGACCGACCGTCCCGAACGCCGCAGCCAGTCCCGCGCCCGTGCCGTCGTCCGGCACCAGATCGGTTCGACAGCCGAGGTCGGCCATCGCGGCCGCCGTGCCGGGGCCGACCACGGCCACGCGGATCGACGCGGGCAACGGCCGCCCCGCGAGCATGCCCGACAGCGCGCGCACGGCGTTGCAACTGGTCAGGACGAGCCAATGAAAAACCGTCAGGTCGGGCAGATCGTCGGGCTCGACGAGCGTCTCGACACGCTCGTACACGCCATGAGCCGGCCCTTCGCGGAG
>CAZJMO010000009.1:22285-22658 GCA_964547085.1 uncultured Fibrobacteraceae bacterium
AGCGTCTCGATACGAATCACCGGACAGGCCACGACCTCGGCGCCCCGGGCCGCCAGGGCAGCCCGGAGCGAGATCGACTGGTCGGCGGCGCGCGTGATCAGCACGCGCCGCCCGGCCAGGGTCGTATCCGGATCCACGGTCACAGTCGGCGCTCCTGTCGCTAGCGGACCGTCGGCTCCACCGGCACCGGCGGCTCGGCGCCGGCGGCCTCCTCGTCGCCCAGCAGGTAGTGGCGGAACCACTCCAGCTCGCGCGTCTCGTAATCGATCATGTGGCTCGGCCGGTTGATGCCGTGACCCTCGCCGGGGTACAGCACCAGCCGGCTCTCGATGCCGTTGAACTGCAGGTAGCTGAACATCTCGATCGACTGCCG
>CAZJMO010000010.1:0-2053 GCA_964547085.1 uncultured Fibrobacteraceae bacterium
CTCTAGCGATCTTGCGGCAATCCAGGCCTCATCTATCTTGACCGGCGACGGTACGGTTGGCATGACGCCCGCTGAGGCGGTCGAGTTCCGCGATATTCGCAATCGTTGGATCCGGATGCGATAAGGAGACCACGATATGAATGTTCGATACGGATTCTCTCCCAGACGCGTTCTTCCGGCTGCCCTGATCCTGGCCGTGCTGCTGGTCCCGCTCATGGTCACGGCGCAGCCGGCCGGCATCGAGGCGGAGATCGCCGCCGTGGAAACACGGCTCCTCGAAAGCCAGGCCGCGGACCTCGCGCTGATCGCGCCGAAGGCGTTCGGCGAGGCCCGGGACAAGTTCGCCGAGGCCGAACAGAAGTTCGCCAAGGGCGGCAAGATCGAGGAGATCCGGGCGAAGCTGCGGGAAGCGGCGCAGAAGCTCGACGAGGTCGACAAGGTGGAGAGCGTCGGCCGACTGCTGCTCGGGGACACCATGGTCGCGCGGTCCGGCGCCCTGGAGGCCAACGCGCCGGAGTTCGCCCAGCAGGAGTGGACGCGCGCGAACGCCGTCATGGACGAGGCGGGTCGCGAGGTCGAGAAGGGCAACCAGAAGAAGGCGCGCGAGAAGGCAGCCGAGGCCGACCGGCTCTACCGCGACGCCGAGCTGGAGGCGATCCGGGCCGACCTCCTCGGCACCGCGCACAAGGCGCAGGACGAGGCCGCAGAAGCCGGGGCGGACAAGAAGTCGCCGCGGACGTTCGACGCCGGCAAGTCCCTGCTCAACAGCGCCGAGAAGATCCTGCGCGGGGATCGCTACCAGCGGGACGAGGCCAAGGACCAGGCGCGTCGGGCGACCACGACGTTCCGCCACGCGCGCTACCTGGCCGGCCTGGTGGACAAGGTCGGGGAAAAGAGCAAGGGCCAGCTCGAGGACGTCGTGCTCACGCACGAGGCGGTCGTGGCCCAGGTCGCCGGCGAGTTGAACATCGACGCGGACTTCAGTGGCGGCGTCGGGCCGGTGGGCGAGTCCGTTCTGAGCGGCCTCTCCAGCCTGAAGACCGACCGGGACAACCTGCTGGCCGACATCCACGACCGCGACAACCGTCTGGAGCAGGCCGCCGCGCGCATCGATTCGCTGGACGCGACGCTGGCGGTCCTGGAGCAACGCGAGCGCAAGACGGCCGCAGTCGTCGAGCAGGGGCAGAAACGTCGGGCCGCGCTGAACGATGCCCGCAAGATGTTCCTGGAGGACGAGGCCGAGGTCCTGCTCGACGGCGAGGGCCTGATCATCCGGCTCATCAGACTGTCTTTTCCGAGCGGTTCCTCGGAAATCCAGCCCCGGAACTTCGAGCTGATGACCAAGCTGCAGCGCGTGCTGCGCATCTATCCCAACGCGCCGGTCTCCATCGAGGGACACACCGACGCGATGGGCGACGACAACTTCAATCAGGCCCTCAGCATGCGCCGCGCCGAGGCGGTCCGCAGCTATCTGGTGGCCAACATGGGCGGTGACGGAAACCGGTTCATGGCCGTGGGGTTCGGTGAGTCCAAGCCGATCGCCAACAACGAGACGGCCGACGGACGGGCGCAGAACCGACGGATCGACGTCAGGATCGACATCGCCGGCCAATGAGCCGCGACACATCGGCCGACATCAGGCGTGGACGGTCGGCCGCGTGGACACCGGTGCCGACGTGCGATAAGCTGTCGGCATCATGAACTCCTCGTTCGAGCATTACGGTTCCATGCTTGGCAGGCGGTGGCTCCTCGGAGCCGCCGTCCTGTTTTTCTGCGCCCTGGGCGCGGGGCCGGTCGAGGCGAAGACGCCGCTGGAGCAGGAGTGGTCGCGCTTCGGCGGCTGGTCGCTGGCGTGGTTCCGGTTGGAGGGCGTGCCCGACGAACTGAGCGGTGATCTCCGGAGCGGGCTGGCCCTGGCGGGCAAGAAGCGCCTGTTCCGCGGGCGTGCTCGACCCGACTTCGGCATCCGCCTGTTGCAGGAGGACATGGCGCGGGTCAGGCTCTTCCTGGCGCGGGAGGGCTATCCGGCGGCCGTGGTCGTCCCGGAGGCATT
>CAZJMO010000010.1:2063-17516 GCA_964547085.1 uncultured Fibrobacteraceae bacterium
GGAGGCCGGCGCCGGTCGCCTCGGCGTGGTCCTGCGGATCGAACCGGGTCCGGTCGTTCGCGTCGTCGCGTCCGAACGGCGGGGCTGGCCGACCGGACTGGCGCCGCCGGATTCCACCGCCGGGGCATTCCTGCGACCGGGAGAGCGCTTCCGGGACGCCCGGCTGGCCGCTTCCCGCGAAGACCTGCGCCGCATCCTGACGGATGCCGGGTACGCCCATGCGGAGGTCGAGGTCACCGTCCGTCCGATCGATGCGACGAGCGTCGTCGTGGTGCACGCGGTGAGTTCCGGGGAGCGCTTCGACATCACCGGGGTGACCGTCCGCGGTTGCAGTCCCGACCTGGAGGATTTGACCCGTCGCCTGATGGACATCACGCCGCCCACGCGCTATTCGCGGACCAGACTGGAAGAAGCCGCCTTCGACCTGCGCTCCACGCAGCTCTATCGCCAGGTCGCCCTGGAGGTCAGCCCGGAGGGACCCGGGCAGCTGCATCTGTCGGCGCAGGTCGAGAACGCGCGCATGCGGTCGGTCGAGAGCAGCGTCGGTACGTGGTCGGACAACCCCTGGATGGTGCGGGCCGGCTGGAGCCATCGCAACCTGCTGGGCGGCGGCAAGGGCCTGGACGCCCACGCGGCCGTGGCCGTGCACAACCAGAACGCCGGCGGTGGCGTGAACTGGTTCGGGTGGTTGTCGCCGCGGGCGCGGACCCGGGCCGGAGCGGAGTGGGTGCGCGAGGACGAGGACGCCTATCTCTCCCAGGAATGGCGACTGGACCTGACGCAGAGCCTGCGTCCGGGGCGTCGCGATCTGGCGCACGTGGGGTTGTCGATCGCGCGGGTCTCGCTGACGTCCTACAGCGACGAGGACGTGTTCAGCGACGATCTGGACGGCGACCTGTTGGAGATCTGGGCCGACCGCAAGTGGGACTGGACCGACGACCCGCTGTACCCGCGGCGGGGCGGATTCGGTAAGCTGGTCGCGACGTGGTCGCCGCCGATCGGTCTGTCGGAATCGCCTTACGTCTCGGTGCAGGGCGACCTTTCGCTCTACCGCCGCGTGGGCGACGTGGCTGTTCTGGCGGGACGCGTTCGGGCCGGCTGGGCGGTGCCCCTGGGCGACAACGAGACCGTGATCGCGAGCCGCCGTTTCTACGCCGGGGGCTACGGCACCATGCGCGGATATGGTCGGCGCAAGCTGGGACCTCGTGACGCCGACGGTGTGGCCGTCGGCGGTGACGCGGTGCTGCTGGCCGGATTGGAAACTCGCGTGCCGATGGTCTGGATCCTCGAGGCGGTCGCGTTCATGGATGTCGGTCAGGTCTGGTGGAAGCCGGGCGACGCGCGCCTCTCGGACCTGGCCACGGCGGTCGGTGTGGGGCTGGACGTGCGCAGTCCGCTGGGGCCGGTGCGTCTCGGGGTCGCGTGGAACCTGGGCGCGGTCGCCGCGGGCGAGCCGCGGACGCTGGCCCATTTCGGCGTGGGATACCCGTGGTGAGCCGACGCGGCATGAATCGTCTGTGGGCGGCGCTGCGGCGCTGGTCCGGGCGTGTGACGCTGGTGCTGGCGGTCGTGTTGCTGGTGGTGACGGGGTCGTTCCTGCTGGCGCCGACGCGGGGGATCTGGCTGAGCGCCGGTCTGAGTGCGGCGTCGCGCGGATTGCCGGGCGACCTGAGCGGGGACTGGTCGTGGCCGCGGCTGAACCGGATCGAGGGACGGTCGGTGGTCTGGACCGTGCCGGTGTCGGGTGCGGCGGAGCGCGACACCCTGGCGGTGGTCCGACACCTGGCCGTCCAGGTCGATCTGCAGGCGTTGCGTGCGCACGACCTCCGGGTGGAGGACCTCCGGCTGGACGCCGTCCTGCTGGATGTGCCGAGGATCACGGCCGTCCTGCCGGCGACCGCGCCGGCGCCGGTCGCGTCGGATTCCACCGGCGCGGCGCCTTGGCTGCGACAAGGCAGCGTGGCGGGGCAGCCGTCGGTCGGGGTCGCGCGTCTGGATCTGGCGGTCGAGCGGCTGGTTTTGACGGAGGAAATCCAGGTCCGCGCCCTGCAGTTGGCCGGTTCGGCCACGGCCCTGGCGGACGACGCGCCCCGTCTGGTTCTGGATCGGTGCAGCGGTCGGGCCGCGGCGGCCGGGGCGCGGCGCTGGTCGGCGGACCTTGCAGGTTCCGGATCCTGGCGTGGCGGAGTGTGGGACGTGGAGTCCTCGACCGGATTCCATGTGGACGTCCCCGACTCGCTGCAGAGCCCGGTCCCGGGCGTCGTGATCCAGGATCTCGTCGGACGGCTGGAAGCGCGGTTCCGTGGGACGGTGCGCGAGGCGCAGCTGGACGTCAGTCTGGCTCTCGACCCCTCGACCGACGTGCGACGGGGCCGCCTCGAGGCGTCCTTCCTCGGCGGCCTGCAGCCGGAACCGGAACTCCGGGAGGTGCGTCTGGAGTCCCTGGACCTGCAGTGGCGCCGGACCGCGGTCGAGGCCGGCGGGTCGTGGGACGGCACGGTCGTCGATGGCTGGGCGCGCGTCGATCTGCAGGATCTGGAATTGCCGACCCTGCTGGCCCCCGATCTGCCGGCCGGGGTCCACGGTCGGATTCGAGTGGCCGCAACGGTCGCCGGGCCGCTCCTCGATCCCGCGATCTCGGGCACCGTCGTCGCGCGCGGCGGGGTCGCGTCGGTCTGGACGCTGCCGGGAGTCGCCGCGGCCGCGGCGGGTCTGCCGCCGTCCTTTCCCCGCGCGGAATTCCAACGGGTGGACCTGGACCTGGAGGCCGGTTTCGCGGGATCCGCGGCGAACCTGGATGTGGATGTCCGCGCCGACGTTGGCCGCACGCCGTGGCTGGACCGCGGCCTGTTCGCGGGGCGCGTCCGGGTTTCGCCGCGGGACCGGGTTCTCGGGGAGCTGCGCCTCGATTCGTTGGCGGTCGCCCTGCGCGGTGCGGACGTCCTGATCTCGGGTCGCGCCGACACCGTCGGCGCCGATCTGGTCGCGGCGCTGACGGTGGCCGGCACCGGGTTGCTGGATCTGGCGGCGCCCGCGGCCCTGCCCGGGGCGGACGTGGCGCTGGCGGCGGAGCTCGGCGTGGCGGGGCCGTGGCGAAACCCGCGCGTCGATGCCGTTCTGCACGGTCGTCTGGCCACCGCCGATTTTTCGCTGCCGATGCTGTCGGGATCCGTGCGGGGATCGGCGGAGGCGATTGCGGTCCGGGCCCGGACGGCCGGGGACGTTCGTCTGGGCACAGTGGCGCTGGATTCCCTCGCGGTGGTCTGGGACGGGCGTCTCGATCCGACCGGCGGCGTTCCACCGGGCGATTTCGACGTTCGCGCCTGGGCGCCGGCGGTGTCGGCGTGGTTGCACGGATCCGCCGCCGGCGACACGGTGCGCACCGTGCGGATCGACACTCTGGTCTTCATCGCGGCCGGACAGGTGATCACGTCGACCGAACCGACGACCCTGCGACTGGGGCCGGGACCGCGGGATGCCGCGCTCGAGGGCTTCCGTCTGCGGGGTGATCCGGGTCGGCTCGACATCGCCGGTCGTGTCGCCGAGTCGGGTCTGAGCGCGACCGCGGCGACGGATCTCCTGCTGACCCGCGAATGGCTGGACACCCTCTTCCCGTCACCGTTCTGGTCTGCGGGCGGCGGCGTCGATCTGGCGGTGGAGGGCGGCCTCGATCTGTCGACCTTCGTGGCCGACGGCGGCGGGGGCCTGGCGTTCGCGGGCCGGTCGGCGTTGCGTCTGATCCCGCGCAACCAGGACCCGCCGGCGCAGCTCGACGTGGACCTTCGCCTCGCCCGAGGCGACACCGCGGGCCTGGCGGCCGATGTCCGTTTCGGCGTGGGCTCGACGCAACTGGTGCACGGGACGTTGCTGTGGCCCGGCCGGATCGACCCGGAACGCTGGCGCTGGGTGTCCGAGGGCGATGCCGCCGACGCGATTCGCATCCCCGAACAGGAACTGCCGCTGGCGTTCTTCAATCGCTTTCTGCCGGCCGAGGTCTCGCTGGCGGGAGCCCTGACGGTGGGTGCCGGCCTCGCGATGACCCGCTCCGATTCGGCGACCGCCCCGATGACCGACAGCGCCGTCAGCGGCCGGGTCCGCGCCCGCGATCTGCGGGTGAACCTGCCCAACCGCTCGCGGGTGAACCTGGATGGTGAGATCGGTCTGGAGGGGACGCTGAACGATCCGCTGCTGGCCGGCGCGATCACCGTGACCAGCGGTCTGTTCCGGCTGCCCGAGATCCAGCGCTCGCTGCTCCCGACGACCGGCCGTTCCGAACTCTGGACGGCCGCGCACATCGCCGGTGCGACACCCATGTGGATCGCGGACGCCCCGATGACGCCTCCGGCGGCGCCCTTCGTTCCGGACCTGGATCTGCGCGTGGTCCTTCCCGGCAACTTCAAGGTCGTCGGCTACGGGCTGGAGACCGAACTGGCCGGGGAGATCCGGATCGGCCGGGGCTGGGACGAGAACGATCGTCCCGTGCCGGTCCTGCGGGGACGGATCCGGGTGGTCGAGGGAACCCTGCGCGCTCTCAACCGGATCTTCGATGTCGAACGCGGCGAGTTCGACCTGCAGGGGCGCATCCCGACGGACCCGGCGGTGAATCTGGTGATGGTCACCGACATCGACGGCACGGTCGTTCGCATCAGGGTCACCGGCACCGCGTTGCAGCCCCGGGTCGTCCTGGAATCCGAACCGGAGATGATCCAGGCCGACATCATGGCGTTCGTGCTCTTCGGTCGGCCGCTCAACGACCTGGACACCGACCAGCGCGGCAGCCTGCGCGAGGAGCAGACGCCGGCGCAGCAACTTCGTCAGAATCTACAGGGTCTGGCGTTGGTCTTCGGCGCGGCAGGCGTCCAGAACACGGTGTCGGGAAACCTCGGCGTGGACCAGGTGCAGATCGGGTCCGACACCGCCGGCGGCAGCGCCCTGGTGCTGGGCAAGTTCATCAATCCGCGCACGCTGCTGAAGTACCACCAGTCGCTCGAGCGGAGCGGCACCTACTTCATGACCATCGAGTACGCCGTCAGCCGCCTCTTCAAATTGATTTCGACCTACGGTCAGGGCGAAGAAGCGTCGGGCCTGGAACTACGCTGGCAACGGCGCTACTGACGCGGGCGGCGCCACACCGCGCGGTCCGATCGCGTCACAGGAACTTGCGGCGACGGAAGAACGCGATCATCCCGCCGGCCGCCGCGACGGTCACCACCCAGAACGTTGGATACGACCACTTCCAGTTCAGCTCCGGCATGCCCTCGAAATTCATGCCGTAGATTCCCGCCACGAAGGTCAGCGGCACGAAGATCGTGGCCGCGATCGTCAGCACCTTCATCACCTCGTTCGTCTTGTTGCTGATGCTCGACAGGTAGAGATCCTGCAGCCCCATGAGCATGTCGCGGAAGATCTCCACCGACTCCGCGACCTGGATGGTGTGGTCGTACACGTCGCGCAGGAACGGGCTGACGCGTTCCTGGATCAGGTCGCTCTCGGCGCGCGCCAGGCCGCCGATCATCTCGCGCAGCGGCCAGACCGTCCGCCGCATGAGGATCATTTCCCGCTTGTAGTGGTGGACCACCTGCAGGTGCGACGGGTCCGGCGCCTCGAGCAGTTCCGCCTCCACTTCCTCGATCAGCTCGCCGGCCTTCTCGAGGATCAGGAAATAGTGATCCACGACCGCGTCGAGCAGGACGTAGGCGAGGTAGTCGGCGCCCCAGTTCCGGATGCGGCCCTTGCCCACACGCAGACGCGCGCGAACGGGGTCGAACACGTCGCCGGGTTGGGTCTGGAACGAGATCACGATGTTGGGCGCAAGGATCATGCTGAGCTGCTCCGACCGGACCTCGAACGGGTCGTCGCCGGCGGTCAGCATGTGCATGACGATGAACATGTAGGAATCGAAATCCTCGACCTTGGGGCGCTGGTGCGTGTTGACGATGTCTTCCTGGACGAGCGGGTGGATGCCGAAGTGGTCGGCGACGGCGCGCAGGATGTCGAGGTCGTGGACGCCGTCGATGTTGATCCAGGTGGTGGTGTCGGTGTCGCGGAAGGCGAGGCATTCGGCGACGTCGGCCACCGTGCGTTCCTCGAAATGATCGCCCTTGAAGTCGATGACGGTGATGACCGCGGGACCTTCCGCTGTCCGGCCCGTGACGTCCAGGGTGCCGGGGGGCTGGGCGGGTTCTTGGGTCATCTTGCGGAACAGTCTGGCCATGGTCGCGCTCCTTGCGAACGGGGACGATTCTCCTGAGGAATCTACCACGTCCCGGCGTGTGCCGGCGCGAAACAAACGGCCACAATCACATTCCGCGAGGTCTTCATGATCTTCAGCCGCCCGGACGCGTCGGAAACCGCGTAACCCGTTGACGGTCGGCCGATAAGCGTGCTGCCGTGATCAGCGCCGACGCGAAATGTCCGATATTGATCGTCAATATTCCCGTATCGATATCTAAAGTTATCCCAAAGATGGCCGATTCCATGGATCCGACATCGCCGGTCTGACAAACGTGTCCCACACATCAAGTTCAGAGGCCACGAGCATGATTGTTTCGCCTTGGAATCGTCTCCGTGCGTTTCGACGGTATATCCTGGCCGGAGCGCTCCTGCTGGCGACGGCGCCGCTCGCGCGCGCCGAGGAGGTCGTCGACAACGACGCTCCCGAGCCGGTCACCCGCGAAGAGGCTGTCGGCATCTTCGAGCATCTCACCGTTCACGACGGGCTTTCGAGCAACCGTTCGGTGGCGCTGCTGCGCGACCACCGGGGATTCCTCTGGATCGGGGCGCAGAACGGCCTGACATGCAGCGATGGTTCGGAGTGCCGCGAGTTCGAGGTCGACCGCGAGGCGCCCAACGCCCTGCGCGACGGCTTCGTCCGCTGCCTCGCCGAGGGACCGGACGGCACGATCTGGATCGGCACGCGGATGGGACTGCACGGCTACGACCCCGCGATGGAGCGGTGCACGTTCGTGCCGGTGCTGCCGGATCAGGGAGGGCCGTCGCTCGCCGCGTCGGTGGTCGCGGTCGAGGCCGGCGTCGACGGCAGCGTCTGGGTCGAGATCGGCGACGACGTGTACCGTCGGAAGCCCGGCGGCGCGACGTTCGCGCGCGTCGATCTCGTCGCCGAGACGGGCGCGCCCGAGGGCGAGGTCGGCGGCATCCATGTCGATGATCGCGGTCGTCTCTGGGCCATCGTCTGGGGCGAGGGCGTCGCCATGATCGATCCGGTCGGCGGCGAACCCGGCTATTACGCGGCCGCACACGACTCGACGTCCGGCGCGTTCACCGACGCCTACGGCACGCAGTTGGCGACCACGCCCGACGGCAAGCTCTGGTTCGCGAGCTACTACGCGATGCACCTCTACGACGCGTCGATCGATTCCTCCCGCTACTTCTGGTTCGACACCGCCGACACCGCCGGTCTGCCGCGCGGTTCGTTCGTCAGCGATCTCAAGGACGACGGCCGCGGCGGTGTCTGGTACACAACGTCCGGAGCGGGCCTCGTGCACTTCGATCCGGATCCCGACCGCACCGTCTACGAGCAGTACACGCACGACACCTCGGACCCGGCCAGCCTGGCGTCCAATGTCGTCCAACCGCTGCTGCTCGACGACCAGGGCATGGTCTGGGCCGGCACCGGCGACGCGCTCAGTCGCCTCGACACCCGGCGGCTGCCGGTCACGGTCTACGCCAGCTGCGACGGCGCGGCCAACACGCTGACCACCAACTCCATCTTCGACGTCTGCGAGGAGCCGGCCGGGACGCTGTGGTGCGCCACCGCCGAGGGCTTGCAGCGCCTGGACCGCGCCACGGGCGAGGTCGAGGTCTTCGCGACCGACCCGGACGGCGTCACGGGCCCGGCGTCGCAGCAGCTCTGGGACCTGCAGCGGGATCGTCGCGGCCGTATCTGGATGGCTGCCTGGAACGGCGGCGTCACACGCTACGACCCCGCCGACGGATCATTCCGCACCTACCAGTACAGCGAGGACGACTCCACGACCATCCCCTCGGACCTGGCCTACACCCTGGCGCTCGACCGTCAGGACGACATCTGGGTCGGCTTCAGCGAGGGACTTGCGCGCTACGACGAGCAGCGCGATTGCTTCGAGCGCGTCGAGGATCTGATCGACATTCCCGCGGACAAGCCGATCGAAGCCGTCCGCGCGCTCGTCCAGGACCGGCGCGGACGCTACTGGCTGGCCAGCGAGCGTCGCGGCCTGGTGGTCGTGGACCTGGCGACCGGGCAAATCCGGACCATGCAGTACGACGCGTCGCACCCCGGCGGATTCCCCGGCTTCTCGCTCCTCTCGGTGTACGAGGACGCCCGCGGCCGCATCTGGACCGGTGGCGACGAGGGACTCTTCCGCGTGCACCTCGACGCCGACGGCTGGCCCTCGGGGCGATTCGACAACTACGCGCACGCCGTGGGCATGGGACGCGGCTCGGTCAAGAGCATCGTCGGCGACGACGACGGCGCGCTCTGGCTGGGCACCGACCGCGGGTTGGTGCGCGCCCGCGAGTCGGCGCGGAACGCCGACGACCACGTACAGTTCGACTTCGACCATTTCGGACGCCCGCACGGCATTCCCGGCCGGACCTTCTTCGTCGGCGGCGGAGGGTTGACCGACCGCGGCGAACTCCTGCTGACGCACGAGGACGGTATCCTCGCGTTTCGGCCCGAACAGATGCGCGTCGAGAGCCGCGTTCCGACCGCCGTGCTCACCGGTCTCGGCCTGAACGGCCGTCGCGTCCTTCCGGGCGAAGAGGTGGGCGGCCGCATGGTGTTGCCGTCGAGCATCGGCACGCTCGACGAAGTGACGCTCGCACCTCAAGACCGCGTCGTGTCGATCGCGTTCGCCGCGCCGCAGTTCGTGGCGCCCGAGATGACCCGGTTCGCGTACCGTCTGGTCGGTTTCGACGACGAATGGCGGGAGGCGGGCCGTCGCCACGACGCGAATTACACCACGCTGGACCCGGGCCGCTACACGTTCGAGGTCAAGGCCGGCAACCACGACGGCGTCTGGAGCCCCGACATCGCCTCGATCGATGTCGTTGTCACGCCGCCGTTCTGGTTGACCTGGTGGTTCCGCATCGCCGTGCTGGCGGCAACGGCCGGCCTGGTGGCGATCTATGTCCGGATGCGGATGTCCCGGGTAGACCGGCAGAATCATCATCTCGAGTCGCAGATCGCCGAGCGCACCGAGGAACTGGTGGCGGCCAAGGAGCTGGCCGAGGAGGCGACGGTCGCCAAGAGCGCGTTCCTGGCCAACATGAGCCACGAGATCCGAACGCCCATGAACGGCATCATCGGCATGGCCGGGGTTCTGGGCGACACGTCGCTCGAGATCGAACAGCGCGAGTTCCTCAGCATCATCGAGCGCAGCGCCGACTCGCTGCTGGCGATCATCAACGACATCCTCGACTTCTCCAAGGTGGAGGCCGGGCGCCTGGAGCTCGAGGTCGTCGACTTCGATCTGCGCACGATGATCGAGGACGCCATCGATCTCCTCGCCGTCCGCGCGCACGACAAGGGCATCGAGCTGGTCTACCGCGTCGACCCCTCGCTGCCGCGCGTCTACAGCGGCGATCCGGGCAGCCTCAACCAGGTGCTTCTGAACCTGGTCGGCAACGCCATCAAGTTCACCGAGACGGGGTCGGTCACCGTGGTCGCCCTGCCCGACGGGACCGCCGGAGGTTGCGCCCGGATCCGTTTCGAGGTCCGCGACACAGGCATCGGCATTCCCGAAAAAGCGCGCGAATCGCTCTTCCAGTCGTTCACCCAGGTGGACGCGTCGGTGACCCGGAAGTTCGGCGGCACCGGTCTGGGCCTGGCCATCTCGCAGCGCATCGTCCAGCTCATGGGCGGGTGCATCGAGGTCGAGGGCGAGGAGGGCGTCGGTTCGGTGTTCGCGTTCACGGTCGAACTGCCGGTCCTTGCCGTCGACATCGACATTCCGGTCTCGGAGGTCCGCTGTCTCGCCGGCCGTCGCATCCTGTTCGTGGACGACAACTCCATCAACCGGCGCGTCGTCCGCGAGCAGCTCGAATTGCGCGAGATGAAGGTCGACACCGCCGGCGACGCGGCGCGGGGGTACGAGGCGCTGATCGCTGCGGCGGATGCCGGACAACCCTACGACCTCGGACTCCTGGACATGATGATGCCGGGCGAGGACGGCGCGAGCCTGGCCATGCGGATCAAGGCCGATCCGCGGCTGGCGCCCACGCCGCTGATCCTGCTGTCGTCGAGTTCGGAATCGCTGGCGGCGCTGCAGGAGGCCAGCTTCGAGGCGTGCTTCAGCAAACCGATCAAGCCGGCGCGATTGCTCCAGGGGCTGACGAAGGTCCTGGCGCCGCAGCCGAAGATCCACGCGGCCGCCGACGGAACCGGCGACGAGGATGCCGCCGACAAACCGTCGCTGCGTCTCATGCTGGCCGAGGACAACCTCATCAACCAGAAGGTGGCCACCCGCGTGCTCGAGCGCATGGGCCATCACGTGAACGTGGCGGCCAACGGCAAGGAGGCGCTCGACCTCCTGCGCACCATTCCCTGCGACCTCGTGCTCATGGACATCCAGATGCCCGAGATGGACGGCTTCCAGGCCACCGGCCGCATCCGCGCCGGCGCCGCGGGACCGTCGTGCCGGGACATCCCGATCATCGCCATGACCGCCAACGCCATGCAGGGCGACCGCGAACGGTGCCTCCAGGCCGGCATGGACGACTACGTCTCCAAGCCGGTCAAGGCGCCCGACCTGGCGGCCGTGATCGAGGCCTGGCGCGGAAAGCGGTCGTCCGCGGTTCCGGTGGGGGAGGTCTAGATCCTCCCCACCTCGTAGGCGGACATCGCCGCCATGTTGCAGATGTCCGACACCGTGGACCGCGCGCAGACGATGTTGATCGGCTGCTTCAGGCCGTAGAGCAGCGGTCCGATCACCGTTCGCCGACCCATGTTGCCCACCAGCTTGAAGGCGATGTTCGCGCTCTGCAGGTCCGGGAACACCAGGACGTTCGCGGAGCCGCCGACCTTGCAGTCGGGCACCGATTTCTCGCAGAGGTCGCCGGCGAGGGCGACGTCGGCGTGCATTTCCCCGTCACACCGCAACTCGGGATGGTCGGCGTTCAGGATCCGCACGGCTTCGCGCACCTTCCGCGAGTGCGGCGTGTTGTTGTCGCCGAAGTTGGAATAGCTCAGCATCGCGACGATCGGCTCGAGCCCGAAGTGCCGCGCCACCTGCGACGCGATGAGCGCGATTTCCGAGAGCTGCCTCGCATCCGGGTCCAGCGCGAGCGTGGTGTCGGCGAAGATGTAGACCTTGCCCTCGACCAACAGGACGTGCATGCCGACGACGCGGCCGACGCCCGGCTGCAATTCGGTCAACGGCAACACGACCCGGATGGTGTCGACGTACGAACGGTCGGCGCCGCAGACCATGCCTTCGGCCTCGCCGTTGCGGAGCATCATCACGCCGTGGTGGAGAGGGCGCTGCACGAGGCGGCGGGCCTTGATGAAGTCGTAGCCCTTGCGCGCCCGCTCGTTGTAGAGGATGCGGGCCATCTGCTCGATGTTGGGACAGTCGGCTGGGTTCTTGATCGTGATCGCGTCCAGGTCCAGGCCGATGGGCTCGGCCAGGGCGGCGATCCGCTCCGGGTCGCCCAGGACGATCGGCAGGCACAGGCCCTCGTCGACCGCGATGCGGCAGGCCTCCAGGACGCGCTCGCTCTCGCCCTCGGTGAAGACGACGCGGCGCGGTCGCGACCGGGCCATGGTCCGGATGCGGGTCATCACTTCCCAGCTCTTGTTGGCCATGCCTTCGAGCCGCTCGCGGTAGGCGTCCCAGTCGTGGATGGGTACCTGGGCGACGCCGGTTTCGCAGGCCGCCTTCGCCACGGCGACGGCCTCGGCGGCGAGGACGCGCGAGTCGAACGGTTTGGGGATGATGTACTCCGGCCCGAACTCGAAATGCCTGCCGCCGTACGCCTCGGCCACTTCCTCGGTTGCGGGCCGCCGGGCCAGCTTGGCCAGCGCGTGCGCCGCCGCCACCTTCATCTCCTCGTTGATCTGGGTGGCGCGCACGTCGAGGGCGCCGCGGAAGATGAAGGGGAAGCCCAGGACGTTGTTCACCTGGTTCGGGAAATCGCTGCGGCCGGTGGCGATGATGGCGTCGTCGCGTGCGGCGCGGGCCTGTTCGTACGTGATCTCGGGGTCGGGATTGGCCATGGCGAAGACGATGGGTCGCGGAGCCATGGACTTGACCATCTCGCCGGTGACCAGGTTCGCCGCCGAGACGCCCAGGAAGACGTCGGCGTCCTTCATCGCGTCGGCGAGCGTGCGGCAGTCGGTGTCGTGGGCGAAGTACTCCTTGTACTTGTTCATGCCCTCGGTGCGGCCGGTGTGGATGACGCCCTTGCTGTCGCACATGGTGATCTGCGCGCGCGGAACGCCGGCCGACTCGATGAGCTTGGCGCAGGCGATCGCCGCCGCGCCGGCGCCCGAGATCACGACGTTGAGCGCGGGGAATTCCTTCTCCTGGATTTTCGCCGCGTTGATCAGGCCGGCGACCGCGATGATGGCGGTGCCGTGCTGGTCGTCGTGGAAGACCGGGATCTTCATGGTCGCCTTGAGCTTCTCCTCGATGTAGAAGCACTCCGGCGCCTTGATGTCCTCCAGATTGATGCCGCCGAACGTGGGCTCCAGAAGCTGGCAGGTGCGGATGATCTCGTCGGGGTCCTCGGTGTCCAGCTCGAGGTCGAACACGTCGATGTGGCCGAACCGCTTGAAGAGGACACCCTTGCCCTCCATGACCGGCTTGCCCGCCAACGCGCCGATGTTGCCCAGCCCCAGGACCGCGGTCCCGTTGCTGACCACAGCCACCAGGTTGCTCCGGTTGGTGTACTTGTAGGCCAGATCGGGATCGTGCTCGATGGCGGTGCACGGGACAGCCACGCCCGGCGTGTAGGCCAGCGACAGGTCTCGTTGCGTCAGACAGGGTTTCGTGGGCACGACCTCGATCTTGCCGGGACGTCCGACGCTGTGATAATCGAGCGCGTCCTGGTCGCGGATTGCCATGGCGGGTCCTTTCGACGGGAACAGCGGCGAGCGATTGCGTCGCAGTTTCTACGATTCGGATATGCTTGTCCAGCCGGTGTGTGAGAATTCTTGACTGAGAGTCAAGCCTGCGAATTCCAGTACGGCGCCCGGTCCGGCAGGATCCAGCGCACGCCGCCGCGGGGGTCGACCACGTCGCCCGCGTACCGCGGGACAACGTGCCAGTGGCAGTGGTCGATGGTCTGGCCGGCCGCGGTTCCGTCGTTCAGCCCGATGTTGAACCCGTCGGGGCCGAATTCGTCGACCAGACCGCGGCGGACGGCGACCAGGAGATTGAGGAGATCGGCCTGCTCGAGGGGTTCCAGGGCGAAGTACGACGCTTCATGGCGCACGGGCACGATCAGGCTATGGCCGGGGGACACCGGATAGGCGTCGCGCAGCACGAAACCGAACTCGGACCGACGCACGATGGATTCAGGGTCGGGGTGGCAGAACGGGCAAGGGCGTTGATCCGTCATAGTGGTGATCCTCGGCTTCATCAAGGACGGTTGCCGGTACGACCGAGCGCTACGATATCATATTCCGACGATCGAAATAATGCGAATGACCGCCGCTCGCCCTAGATGGTTTCCACCGCGAGGATCACGCGACCGTCGAAGACTCCTGGCCACAGCGGTCTCCGGAATTCCTTCCCGCCGGCGGTGCGACGCACGATATCGCGGCATGGCGCATCGTCCACGTGGACAACCACGCGTCCGCCGGGCCCCTCGAGCATGATCGACATCTTTTCCGCCGCCACCTTGCGCCAACCGCCGGCGTGCATCGCGGTCAGCAGGCGGGGAAGGACCTCGTCGCACTCGACGTCGTCGTTGACGAGCCACCAGCGAGTGCCGGGGTGAGCCCAGGCGATCGGCGCCGGAAACCCATCAGGATCGGGCTGCACCCGGGGATCCGATGCGCGGAGGGGGGCGGCGAAATTCGACAGATCGAGCATGGCGCTCCTGCGGACCCGACCGGCCGACTGCAGGTCTCCGGCCCGCGGCCTCCATCGTGCCAGAAAACGGAGGCGAATTCAAGCAAGACAGAAGCTCCCCTGTTGGTGTAGCTTCACCGTCGTATTCGATTCCGTACCAAGGCCGGTGGCCGTTCGCTACGCGTTCGAGGTGGTTGTCCATGAACAAGGCCAAGTCGGATGTCGCGGTCGTGGGTTTCGCCGATTTGTTCGAACTCTCCGAGATCCAGCGCCTGCAGGATGCCTTCGCCACCACGCACCACGTCGCGTCCGTCATCACCGATCCTCGCGGCGTTCCCATCACGCGCCCGAGCAACTTCACCCGTCTTTGCCGTGATCTGATCGGCGCCGAGCCGGAGTGCCGGGCCGACCTCGGACGCTGCGGCACAGCGCCCGGATCCCTCGTCCAGCGCTGCCCGACCAGCGGTCTATGGTGCAGCAACGCACCCATCGACGTGGGAGAAACGCACCTGGCGACCTGGTTCGTGGGACAGGTCCGCATCGCGGGCGACACGTTGCCGCACGTCACCGATCGCGGTTGCGGATACGGCCGTGCCACCGCGCAGTTCGCCGCGGCGCTGGCCGAGGTGCCGATGATGTCGAGCGAACGGTTCGAGGAGATCTGCAGCCTGCTGCATCTGTCGGCCGAGCTCGTCTCGCGTCAGGGCGCCCGTAACGCGCTGCTGCGGACCGTGCTCGCGGAGAAGGAGAGCCTCGCGGCTGATCTGGATGTTCTTGAACTCCGCCTGCATGACACGGCCGGAGCCGAAGCCGTCGGACGTATTGCCGGCGGGATCGCGCACGACTTCGGCAACCTGATCACGGCCATCTCCGGTTACGCCGAGATGATGACCGACGTCCTGGACGACCCCGACGATCCCCGGGCGCCTCCGAACCGGATCCTCGCAGCCAGCGAGCGGGCCGGCGAACTGGTCCGGCAACTTCTCGACGTTTCTCGACAGCAATCGGGCGCGCATGAAACCGTTGATCTGCGCCACGTCATCTCAGACACCGCGTCGCTCCTCGAGCGCACGTTGCCGCGGACGGTCCGCATGGTCTGTGACCTGCCGCCGGACCCGGTCCAAATCCGAGGCGACGTGGTCGCCCTGAATTCGGCCCTGCTCAACCTGGGCATCAACGCCGGTCACGCCATGCCGCGCGGCGGTTTGCTCCAGTTCACCCTGAGCGATCGACGACTGGACACCGATCGTTACGGCTGTCGCCCCGGGCGTTACGCGGAGATCCGGGTTTCGGATACGGGTGTCGGCATGGATGGCGGGACCGTCACGCGCATCTTCGAACCCTACTTCACCACCCGCGCCGACGGTACCGGCACGGGGCTCGGGTTGGCGCGGGTCCGGAGCTGCGTCGAGCGCCACGGCGGAGGACTGGACGTCTC
>CAZJMO010000010.1:17526-21854 GCA_964547085.1 uncultured Fibrobacteraceae bacterium
TGCCCAGCAGACAGCGAAGCAGCGTGGTCTTGCCCGCACCGTTTGGGCCGATCAGCGATATATATTCACCTTCCGCCACCGACAAGGAGACGTCGCGCAGGATCGGTGTTTTCGCTATGGCTGCCGCTGGAGGAGTCCACGGATCAGCGGCGCAGGGCGGTCTAGTCGGCCGGGCCGTGAAGGACGCGCTCGCCGAGGAATCGGCCGTCGGCGGACACGGTCGCCTCGACCACCTGTAGATCGTCGCGACCGGTGCGCCGGGCGGCCTCCAGTGCCAGACGCGACAGGCCGCTGCAGCACGGCACCTCCATGCGCACGACCACGGCCCGCGGGATGGACGGCTCGTTCAGGATCGCCGTCAGCTTCTCCACGTAACCGTCGAGGCGGTCGAGCTTGGGGCAGGCCATCACGACGCCGCGGTTGCGGACGAAACGCCACTGGGCGTCGGGCATGGCAACCGGCGCGCAGGTGCTCAGCACACACAGTTCGCGATTCTTGAAGAACGGCGCGCCGGGCGGCACCAGATGCAACTGCACCGGCCACTGGCGCAGACCGGAGGGGATGACCGTGCCGGGATCGCCCGCGCTGCCGCCGGACGAAAGAGCGGGTGTTCCCTGAGCCGGCGACGGGTTGGGGGAGGAGGGGAAGACGCCGCCACCTGCCGTCGGAAACACCCGCATTGCGGAACCGGGGCAGCCGCCCGCGCAGGGCGACCGGTGCTCCTGATGTCGGGCCGCGGCACTGTCGAACTCGGCAAGCCCTTCGGCGCCTCGTGTATCGACGACGTGCGCGCGGGTCGCCTCGGGGTCGTAGTCGGGAACCTCGCGTTCCTCGATGGTCAGCGCGCCGGTCGGGCACGTGCCGATGCAATCCCCGAGACCGTCACAGAAGTCTTCTTTGACCAGCTTCGCTTTGCCGTCGATGATCCGCAAGGCGCCTTCGGCGCATCCGGTCACGCATTCACCGCAACCGTTGCATAGGGATTCGTCGATGTGGATGATCTTGCGTGTCGCCATGATTCGCCCCGTTCGTGTCCGTGATCGCCGTCTTCGGGGGAAAGGTTAGCCTCCGGAGCGCGGTTCCACCTTGACCGTAGTCAAGGTCGGGCACCATTTTGGCAGACATGGAAAAACTACGACGCACTCCCCGCTTGAAAGCGGACCTGCTTGTCCGCTGCGACCTTTTCTCAGGCCTCGAATCCGAGCAGCTGCTCACCCTTGGCGGCCTTGCCTCGTTGAGACGCTTCGATCGAGGAGAGATCCTTTTCCGGCAGGATACCCCCGCCGCAGGGTTGCACGTGATCACCCGCGGTCGCGTGGAAATCTACCGTTCCGGCGGTGACGGCGCCCGTCGCCTGCTGCACCTCTTCGGCCCGACCGAGGTGGTCGGCGAGGTGCCGGTCTTCGAGGGCGGACCGTTTCCGGCGACGGGGGCTGCTGCTGCCCCGGTGGCCGAGGCGCTGTTCTTGCCGCGGGATCAATTCCTGAAGCTGGGACAGGAGCGTCCGGAAATCCTGCTGCAGATGCTGGCGACGCTGAGCGTCCGGCTGCGCAAGTTCGTCGGCCGCATCGAATCGCTGTCGTCGCGACCGGCGCCCGCGCGTCTGGCCGCCCGCCTGCTCGAGCTGGCCTGGGAACAGGGGGCGCCCGGACAGTCCACCGAGATGGTGATCCTGCCGTCGAGCAAGTCGGATATGGCGCGCACGCTGGGAATGACGCCCGAGACGTTCAGTCGGCTTCTGCGTCGCTGGCGGGAATCGGGACTGGTTCGCGTGGCTCGCCGCGAGGTGGAACTGCTGGAACCCGAGCAACTCCAAGAGATCACCGAGCAATAACTCGGTTGTGCCCGGGAACATGTTGGCGCACGGAATGCCGGCCCCGATTCCCGGAATTCCCCGGAGGACATCACATGCCCGACATCACTCTCGGCGCCGTCTCGGTCGAGGTCGACGACGACGGTTTCATGGTCGATCCGAGGCGTTGGAACAAGCAGATCGCGCGGGTGTTGGCGAGCACCGAGGGTATCGACGTGCTCACCGATGACCACTGGGCGATCATGAACTACATTCGCGAGTACTATGCGGAGTACGGCGTGGCGCCGATGGTCCGTAAGCTCTGCAAGGATACAGGTTTCAAGCTCAAGGAGATATACACGCTGTTTCCGAGCGGGCCGGCGCGCGGGGCCTGCAAGGTGGCGGGTCTGGAAAAGCCCACGGGGTGCGTGTGATGCCGAATTGACACGTAATCGATATATGGTAGCCTCTTTCTCGTGAATCGTAGAAGCCGGGCGACGCGTCCTGTCGGGTGGATTCCACGGGAGGACCACCATGGAGCAGCAGCGATCCCTTCATGCGGCGTGCCAGGCCGTCGGGCTCGGCTGCAGCCGTGAGTTCAACCACACCGAGCCGCGATTCAGCATCTCTATCGAACGCCGCGATGATCTTGATTATCTCCGCCTGGTGCTGCGCAACGACGACACCTTCGAACCCGAAGTGCTCGATTGCTGCCGCGAATCCCGCGGCTTCGTGCTGCAGCTTTCCGAGGAGACGGTGCAACGCGAGCCGGTGCTCGACATCTGGCTCCCGATGACCCGCTACCATGTCATCCTGGTGCACCGTTCCGGCGACGCCTGGGCTCTCGCCCGGTTGCCCGACGGCCGGCGCGCGTGGACGGTCGCCGAGGCCGAGGCGGCGTTGAAACGGGCCGACAGCGCCGGCGTCTGAGGATCATCTACCGCAGCAGAACGCCCCTCGTCATCGCCGTCCGCCCGCGGTCGCCGCGAAGCCGGAACGTGTAGACGCCGCTGGGAAGTGCGCGACCGCCGAGATCCCGCCCGTCCCAGTCGACGAACAGCGCCTGCGGGCCGAGCACGCCGCTCCACGGACGGTCCACCACGCGACCCTGCAGGTCGAGGATCTCGAGACGACCCCGACCGCCGCCGGGAAGCGACAGCTCGACGCGTGTGCGCGGGTTGAACGGGTTGGGATACAGCATGAGCCGGGGCGATTCCGGGACGGCCGTGGCCGGCGCGTCGGTGATGTTGCCGACGTGGATCTCGGCGGGGGTGAGGTCGGCGTCCGGGTAGTCGCCGCCGCCGGGCGGCAGCAGGGTCAATTCGACCGCTTCGACGGGCGAGATGCCGATCGTCGCGCCCTCGACCGTCCAGGAGAAGAGTTCGCCCGGGCCGGTCGCCCAGTCGTCCGCGCCCATGATGACGCAGTAGCCGTGCCAGGTGTCGGGGCCGTACGCCTCGAAATCCCAGAAATTGTTGAAGCCGTCGAAGAGCGCGCCGGGTTCGCCGTCGATCGACGTGACCACGTCCGGGTCGAACCGGATGTAGATCTCGAGTGTGCGGACGTCGAGAGATTCGTCGAGCATGACCGACAGCGTGGTCTGGTCGCCCAGGCCGAGCGGGGTCTCGGCCCGATCCCAGTGCAGCGTCGGATCGGCGACGGCGGCGCCGGCGGTGACGATCAGCAGCGCCACGGCAAGACTGAGGATGCGGTTGTTCATGTCGTGCTCCGTTTCATGCCGGGCGGCGCCGCGCCCTATTTGATCAGTTCCAACTTGCCTCGGGCGCTCCGGACGCCGGCGTCGAGGCGGTACAGATACGTGCCGGCGGCGACGGTGCGACCGGACTGGTCGCGCGCGTCCCAGCACGCCGTGTGGCGTCCGGCCTGCAGGTCGGCGGCCAGGAGGGTCCGCACGCGGCGACCGTCCAGGCTGTAGATCTCGAGCCGCACGCCGACGGCGACCGGCAACTCGAAGGCGATGGTGGTGGACGGATTGAACGGATTGGGGAACGGCCGGCCGACGCGGAAGACCGCCGGCACGTCGCCGGGTTGGTCGATCGAGGTCGGAAGGTTCGAGTCGAGGGGCTCGTTGTCCACGTCGCGAAGCTCGAGAGTCGGCGGTGGCAGGTCGATCGGTGCGTCCGCCGACAGACGCAGCAGCTCGCCGCTGCCGACGAAGCCCGCGCCGTGGCCCAGCACGGCGGCGTGGGCCTGGCAGCCGCCGGTGCCGGGATGCAGGAACCACGGCGTGGGCTGATCGTGCAGCAGCGCGCCGGCGGAGAGGTGCAGTTCGGCACCGAGGTCGTCACCGCCGAGACTCAGGCCCTTCAGGCGCGGGCACGGTTCGGTCAGGATCAGCGCCCAGGACGAGGGGGCGACCTGCTGCCAGACCAGTTGCGGGGACTCGCCGGCGGCCGGGACCGACGCGGGCGAAAAAGAAAAAAAGAAACTTTTGAACCCATAAAACCAAACAAAGTCAGCATGTATGTTTGTGGGCCTACGGTTTATGATTCGTGCCATATAGGACATGCCAGGT
>CAZJMO010000011.1:0-8525 GCA_964547085.1 uncultured Fibrobacteraceae bacterium
GCCGCAGACGAACTCGGGCCGCGGCGCGGGCACGTCGCGCGACCGCGCCAGGAGACGGCGCACCAGCGGCGGCAGCCCGACCACGGGCGGCGGCGCGGCCGCGGCCGGGACCGACAGCGGCACCCAGCGCGCCTGCGCCTCCGGCAACTGTCCCGCGGTCAACTCGGCGCGGACCACGCACGCATCGCCCAGTTCGGCGCGGATGCGGGCCAGGGCGCGGGCGGCGGCGTCCGGATCGCGGCGGCGCTGTCGGCGGAAGAGGTCGAGGGTACCGGCCGTGGCCGCGATGTCCTCCAGCGTCACATCGATCCGCTCGACGCCCGCAGCCAGTTCGAGGTGCTCCAGGCGCAGGCGCACCAGTTCGAGCAGCAGCACCGCGTCCAGGCTGGGCGCGGCCGGCCGCAGGACCTCGACCAGGTGCGTGTCGGCGCGGTCGGCCAGCGTCAGATCGAGGCGGAGCGAGGCGACGGCGCGCAGGCGATCGGCCAGTCGTTCCAGGAGCGGATGCAGGCGGCGCTTGACGAGGAAGAGCAAACGCCAGGCGTCGCTCTCGGGCTCGTCGAGGACCTCGACGGCGCGCTCCGGCTCGGTGGGGCACGACGGCACGAGCGGGGCGAAAGCCGTGCCGCGCGCAAGACGGTGCAACGCGACGGCGGCCGCTCCGAAACGCGCGCCGACACCCGCTTCGGGCAGGTCGCAGAGCTCGCCCACGGTGCGCACGCCCAGGCGCGCGAGCTGGTCGCGCAGACGCGGTTCGAGTTGCAGACGCGCCAGATCCACCGGACGGAGGTCGGCCATCTCGGCTGCGGCCCCCGTCGAGACCGTGACCCCGCGCCGCGTGCGGGCCAGTCCGTAGGCGCCGAAGCGCGTGAAACCGACCGCCACCGAGGCCACGAAACCCGCGCGTTCGAACGACCGGTGCAGGCGCGCGGCCCACGCCTCCAGCGATCCGTACAGCCGTTCCAGCCCCCGCGCGTCCAGCCAGGAGACGCCCTGCTCATGGCGCGCCGCCTCCACCCGCGGACTGTAGCGCAGCAGGTGTCGATGCAGGCGTTCGCCCGCGAGCGAGATCTCGCGCGCGGAAACCGTACCGGCGCGCAGGTCGTGGGCCAGCGACAGCGCCGCCGCGTAGCGCAGACCCGGCAGGAGGCCCGTGTGCCGCGCCGCCGAGTTCACCCACAACAGCGGCGCCTGCGGACTGTCCTCGGCCACCACCGCGGCGGGCCGCTCGCGCCAGTCGGGATGGCGCCGCACCAGGAGTTGCAGCGGCCAGGCGGGCAGGTCGACGCAGGCCAGGCGCATGCGCGTATCAACAGAGTCCGTCGGGACCACGCCACACCCCCCGCCAGCACCAGCCGGGGCCGCGCCGCTTGTCCTTGACGGCCGACACCTCGCACACGTAACGCCCGTCCCCCACGCGACGGCGCGAGGCCAGCGCGCGCAGCGAAACCAGCGACCCCAGCGAGGGCCTGGCGGCGAGCGTCTCGGTGAGGCAGAGCACCACGGCGTCGTGCTTCTGGGCCAGCTGCAGCAGCCGGCTCTGCAACGGCACCGCCAGGTGCGCGCGGCGCCCCAACTCCACCACCACCAGCCCGAACGCGCCCGAACGCAGCAGCAGGTCCGCCGCGCGCCCGGCCGCCGCGGCGTCTTCGGTGCGGACCACCGGCAACGCGGCCAGATCGACCCCGGCGGCGGCGACATCGGGCGGGTAGAAGAGGTCGTTCCCGACCGCCACCCAGGCGACCGGTTCGCCGGCGCGCTGGGCGTCGCGCACCAGGGACACCGCGGCGCTCAGGATCGCGGGCTGGGGACCCGGGCTCAGCTCGCAGAGACGGCCGGCCAGCTCGGCGCACGACCACAGGGGCGCCGCCTGCGCAGCCTCTTCCGCGGCGCGGAAACGCACCAGGGCGGGATGTTCCAGCACTTCGGCCAGGGCGGCCAGGTCGTGTACGGATTCGGTGAGGTCGGGAGCAGCTTCGGCCATGAGGCACCTCTTGGGCTCGGGCGAGCGGGTGCCTCACAGCATAGCAGACATTTGTCTACTTTACCAGCAGAACTTTCGCCTCCAGGGCGAAAACCGGCCGTCCCATCACCCCAACCGCCGCCGCACCTCCACGACCTGCCCCAGGATGCGGATCTCGCCCTCCGGCACGAGCGGTGCGAACGCCGGGTTCTCCGCGTGCAGTTCCACCCGGCCGCGACGCAACCGCAACCGCTTGACCGTGGCTTCCCCGTCCACCAGCGCGACCACGATGTCGCCGTCGTCCGCCTGATCCTGCCGCCGCACGACGACCACGTCGCCGGACAGGATCCCCACGCCGGTCATGCTCTCGCCGCGCACGGTGAGCGCGAAGAGCGTCTCGTCGTCGGGTCTCCCGTCCACGGCCAGGTAACCGTCGGGGGCCTCGATGGCCTCGGTGAGCCGCCCCGCCTGGACCCGGCCCACGATGGGCACCGGCTGCACATGCGCCGCGGACTCCCCGGCGGGCAACCGGTAACCGCGCGCGCAGCCCGATTCCTTCGCCAGCTTACCCTCGGCCACCAGCGCCTCGAGATGCTGGCGCGCCGACTGCACCGCGCGGAAGCCGAGATGGTCCCGGACTTCACGTGTGGAAGGCGGGTTGCCGGCCAGGATGCGTTCGCGCACGAAGGCCAGCACCCGACGTCGGGTTTCACCGGGAGCGTTTCGGGGCATGGGCGTTCCTTTCGTCATCTACAAAAAACAGACATGCGTCTGCGCGTCAAGGTCGGAACGCTCGCGAACCGATTCTGCATCCCGGGTTCAACGTACGGTTTCGGCGGTCAGAAGATGCATCGCCGACCCCGATCATCGTCCCCGCACCGTTGCCCGGCCCGAAATCCACCTGGCCGGGTCGATTTTTACCTGTTTATCTCGCGCAACCACGGTGCCCTCCCGCCCGCTTGTTTGTAACTTCACTTGGGAGAACGGCCCGGACACTCGTCCCGACGCGCTCCGCATCCGTCGTATCCACGCAACGTCCGGTTTCGACACGGGCTTTGCAACCATTCTTGTACACGATTCGCAATTTTCAGCGACCGACGATTTCCGAACAGGGACTCGATCCAGAGACGGGGGAGATCATGGCGAACGAGAAGCTCAATACGCTCCAGAACCATCTCCTGGCATTGAAATCCGGCGACCGCAACTTCGAGAACGCGTTCGAAGGGGTCAGCCGCATGATCCTCGACGACGAGATCGAGAAGGTCGTGGTCAACGGCCGCAGCACGTACGACTTCAAGATCTTCCGCCACGGCAAGAAGCACATCGTCGGCATGTACGACGAGATCAACAGCTTCGTCTCGTACGTGAAGGACGCGGCCGAGGGCGGGTCGTCCAACGAGATGGCCTACGTCCTGGTCGGCGAACCCGGCAACGGCAAGACCTTCTTCGTGGAGTACGTCAGCCGCCTGTACCGCGAGTTCCTCGCCGTCGAGCAGAACCGCAAGTTCACCTTCCGCTTCAACGGCCTGGACGCGCTCGGCACCTACGGCCGCATCAAGACCGTCGAGAGCCAGACCTACGAGGACCCCGTCATCCTCGGCATGCATCTGCTGGAATCCGCCGACGAGAGCCGTGCCTTCCTCGGCCGCAAGTTCGGTTTCGACGACGCACAGCTCGATCGGCTCTACGCGAACTACCGCCCCCTCGGCGCCTGCAGCGCCTACATCTGGAACGACATCCGCAACCACTGCGACGGCAAGCTCGAGGCCATGCTCGAACATGTCGACATCGTCCCGGTGCCGCTGACCGAGAGCCTGGGCACGATCACCGGCAAGTACCCCGCCAAGGACAAGATCACCTCCAGCGCGGTCGACCTGCTGGGCGAGGAATCCATCCAGCGCCTGCTGCACATCACCGACACCAACAACCCCTACCGCTTCGACCTGCGGCGCGGTGCCCTGGCGCGGGTGGCGGGGGGCGGCATCCACTTCTCCGACGAGATGTTCAAGAACAAGAAGGACCTCGTCCAGGTGTACCTCGGCGTGATCCAGAACCGCACCATCGAGATCGACGGTTACAAGTGGCCGATCGATACCCTGATCGTCGCCACCAGCAACAACAGCGAGTTCAACCGCTTCCTGGCCGAGAAGGAAGAGGCGCCGATCGTCGACCGCTGCCGCATCAGCTACATCTCCCACAACACGAACTACCTGCTCCAGGAACAGCTGACGCAGTACGCGATCGGCAGCGAGGCCAAGACCACGCTGACGCGCGAACTCCTGCACCAGGACCCCAACCTCAACTACGCCGTCTCGGCCGCCGTCATCCTGACGCGCCTGCCCCACTCCGAGAAGCTCACGCCGATCGAGACCATGAAGCTGGCGGCGGGCGAGATCGCCGGCGAGAAGTCGATCAAGGCCCTCGCCGAGGTCATCGACACCCTCAGCCAGGATCCCGACATCACCAATCGGTTCGGCCAGAAGGGCCTGGGCCAGCGCAACCTCGGTCGCGCCATCCAGCTGATGGTGGAAAGCTCGGAGACCAACGAGGGCGAGTGCATGTTCGCCCACGACGTCTTCGTCACCCTCGAGCGCGTGATCCTCGACTACGTCCACGACAACAACGACCGCGCCAAGTACCTCGAGGACCTCAAGATCGCCCGCAGTCTCTACCGCGAGCGCATCATGACCGAGATGTTCAACGCCTACATGGACGAGCCCCAGGCGATCCGCAAGGACGTCATGAGCTACGTCAACATGATCATCGGCGTCGACGCCGAACATCTCGGCCCCGACAAGATGTGGAAATACAAGGATCCGCAGACCGGCGAGCTGAGGGCCCTCAAGATCGACGAGCGGTTCATCAAGAGCATCGAGGAACGCCTGCAGCTGAAGACCGACGAGCAGCGCGAGAGCTTCCGCACCTCGATCCGCAAGATCTACGGCCAGAAGATCTCGGTCGACCCTAACTACGACTTCATGGACAACCTCGAACTCGTCAAGGCCGTCACCGACGTGCGTCTGAAGAGCGACATCGCCGGCGCGGGCAGCCTCATCGGCGCACTGGCCAACCGCACCAACGAGGAGAACCAGAAGCTCTACGACCGCATGATCGACACCATGCTGCACAAACTCGGATACTGCCGGACCTGCGCCCAGAAGACCATCGAGTACTTCTGCACGCAGGAGGACGAGAGCTGACATGACCGACCGCCGCCAAGACCTCCTCGCCCGGCTGCGCACCACCGGCGCCGACGGCGCCCTCGCGGCCAGGTTGCGCCGCGAGATCGAGCGCGGCGGCGACCACGGTCTGTCCGAAGCGCCGGTCGAACCGCAGTACACGCCGGGCGTCCCGACCCTGCGCGCCGTCCGGAACGATCCCTACTCCTACGCCGACCTCACCTGGCTCCAGGCCATGACCGTCCCGCGCGGCAACTACGCCGTCCGCATCGGTTCGCTCGACGAACTCATGGACCGCGACGCGCGCCGCGAGGAGGACGGCTTCCCCCGCAAGATCCGCATCGGCCGGCTCGTCAAGCCAGGCCGCGGCGGCAAGAACAAGGTCGTCGTGGTGCCGACCACGGTCGAAGAGAAGCTGTTCCACGACAACAAATTCGCCGAGGAGGCCGAGGGCGGCGGCGACGCGGGCGGCAGCGGCGACGGCGAGGAAGGCGAGGTCATCGGCGAGCAGCCCGTGCGTCCCGAACAGGGCGAGGGCGACGGCGCAGGCCCCGGCCAGGGCGAAGGCACGTCCCACGAGATGGAGAGCAACGCCTACGACCTCGGTCGCATCCTCACCGAACAGTTCTCGCTGCCCAACCTCGAGAACAAGGGCAAGAAGCGGTCGCTCACGCGCTACACCTACGACCTGACCGACCGCAACCGCGGCTTCGGCCAGCTCCTCGACAAGAAAGCCACGCTGCGACAGATCGTGGAGACGAACATCGCGCTCGGCCGCGTCCACACCGGCCAGACGCCCGACCCCGCCGACTTCCTCATCGCGCCGCGCGACAAGATCTACCGCGTCCTCTCGCGCGAGCGGGACTTCGAGTCGCAGGCGGTCGTGTTCTTCCTGCGGGACTACTCCGGCTCGATGAGCGGCCGGCCGACCGAGCTCGTGGTCAGCCAGCACGTGCTGATCTACAGCTGGATCCTCTACCAGTTCGCCGGCCAGGTGGAGTCGCGGTTCGTCCTGCACGACACCGACGCGAAAGAGGTCGAGGACTTCTACACCTACTACAACAGCCGCGTCGCCGGAGGCACCCGCGTCGCCTCGGCGTTCAAGCTGGTCAACGAGATCGTCAAGAAGGAAAACCTCGCCCAGGACAACAACATCTACGTCTTCCACGGCACCGACGGCGACGACTGGGACACCGAGGGCAAGGACTGCATCCCGGAAATCGAGACCATGATGGGCTACGCCGCGCGCATCGGCGTGACCATCGCCCAGAACACCTACGGCGGCTCGACCCGGACCGAGGTCCAGAAGTACCTCGAAGCGTCGGGCCTGCTGGAGAAACGCAAGGACCGGATCCGCCTGGACGTGATCCCCGACGGCGCCGACGAACCGCGCCTCATCGAGGGCATCCGTCACCTCATCAGCGAGTAGAAGGGGCGGCCATGCAACTGATCGACCAGCACGCCAAGGCAATCATGGAGGGCTGCAAGGAACGCGCCCGCGACGCCGGACTCCGCTTCGACGACGAGTCCCTCGAGTACATCGTCACCAATCGCGACATGCTGGAGCTGTCGCCCAAGGTCATGATCCCCACGATGTACGACTACTGGGTCCACGACGTCGAGGTGCTGCAGGGCCGCGGCCGCTACGAGCTGTACCCGAGCAACCCCTACGAGACGGTCATCAACACGCGGCCGGCGATCAGCTACTACAACGACAACAATCCCGATTGGCTCAACGTGATGATCTTCTACCACGTCCTGGGCCACATCGACTTCTTCCAGAACAACCTGTATTTCCGTCACACCTGGGACGACGACTTCACCGGCCAGGCGCTCGCCGACAAGCGCGCCATGGCCCGGCTGCGGTCGGAACACGGCCGCTGGGTCGACTACGTGATCGAGTTCGCGCGATCGGTCGACAACCTCGTGGACTTCCACGGACTCGTCTCGGAGAAGCACCGCACGCACCACGGCGACTGGTCGCCGCGCCTGGACTACTACCTCGACGTCTTCCTGCAGGGCGAGCGCAAGGTCCGGGTCAGCGAATACGTCAAGGAGGTCGAGCGTTACAACGCCTGCGTACGCGAACACGGCGACGACGGCGAGGATGTCTTCTTCAAGGATGTCGTGCGGCGCCATCCGGAGTTCCAGGCGCTGTACGACAAGGCCGGCCGCGCCGGACCGACCGGCAACCGGGACGTCATGCAGTTCCTGCTCGACCACAGCCCGTTCCTGGCGCTCGAGGAGAACGTGTGGATGCGGGCCATCGTGCAGATCGTGCGCCAGACGTCGCTCTACTTCCAGCCGCAGATCCGGACCAAGATCATGAACGAGGGCTGGGCCAGCTACTGGCACGAGACGCTCTTCATGCGCGACGACCGCATCGCCGGCCACGAGGTCGACTTCGCACGCGTGAACGCCGCGGTGACCAGCATGCCCCGCGTCGGTCTGAACCCGTACGCGCTCGGGATGCGGCTGTTCTATTTCATCGAGGACGCCGCCGACAAGGGCCGCTACAGCCGCGATTTCCTCTCGCTCCTGGACCGCGATCAGCGCCGCCGATTCGACCGCAAGCAGGGCTCCGGCCACGACGCGATCTTCGCCGTCCGCGAGAACCTGAACGACTTCCTCTTCGTCAACACCTTCATCGAGCAGGACTTCGTCGACCGGCACAAGCTCTTCGTCGCCGACCGCGTCCTCGACGAGCAGCGCATGGTCTGGCGCTGGTTCGTCAAGAGCCGCAGCGCCGACCAGTACAAGTCGATGATCAAGGACCAGCTCTATCACCCGCCGCACGTCACGATCGACCAGGGCCGCTCGACCGGCGAGGCGCTCTACCTCGTCCACCACTTCGAGGACAAGCCCCTGGTCCACGAGTTCATCCAGGGGACCCTGCTCGGCCTCGGCTTCCTCTGGGGCGGTCCGGTGAAACTGGAGACCTCGGAGGTCAAATCCATCCATCGACCCGAAGCGACACCGGAGACGCCCGCACCCGAACCGGACATCACGTGGCAACGCGTGCGCTACACCATGAAGGACCGGAAGCTCAGCAAGGGATTGATCTAGGCATGGATACGATCCGCAAGGCCCTGGAGAATCTCGCCGCCAGCCAGAGCGGCCTCGAGGTCGGACGGACGCTCACTTTCGAGCAGTTCCTCGCCCAGCTCCGTTGGCGCCCCGACCGCCTGATCCGCAGCGTCCACCAGGTCTTCCACGACATGGTGCGCGCCCACGTCGGCCAAGGCCACGACGAGTATCCGGACGACCCCGAGTCGATCAACTTCGTCGCCTACGACTTCAGCTCGCTGCTCATCGAGGACACCGACACCCCGTTCTTCGCCGACCGCATCTTCGCCAATCGCCTCATGAACATGATCGACTCG
>CAZJMO010000011.1:8535-18204 GCA_964547085.1 uncultured Fibrobacteraceae bacterium
GGCGCCCAGCAGAACAAGATCTTCATCTTCGACGGGCCGCCGGGGTCGGGCAAGTCGATCTTCCTGAACACCCTGCTCAAGAAGTTCGAGGAATACACCAACAGCCCCGAGGGCAGCCGCTACGAGACCGTCTGGCACCTCGACCGCAGCCTGCTCGGCGATGAATTCGGCTCGGAGACGCACGAGAAGCTGGCCCGCTTGCTCGGCGACCGCAAGACCTCGCGTCTGCTCAGCGATCTGACCGGCGCCGGCCGCGGCGGCGAACACGGCGGCACGGTCGAGGTCCCGTGCCCCAGCCACGACAATCCCGTGCTGATGATCCCGCGGGAACGCCGCGCCGCGTTCTTCGACGAGCTGTTCCAGAGCGACGAGTTCAAGTGGAACCTGTCGACCGGCAAGGAATACGACTGGGTTTTCCGCGCCGAGCCGTGCACGGTCTGCGCCTCGCTCTACAAGGCCCTGCTCCACAAGCTCGACGACCCCGCAGCCATCTTCCAGATGATCCACGCGCGGCCCTACCACTTCGACCGCCGGCTCGGCGAGGGCATCACCGTCTTCAACCCCGGTGACCGCGCCGCGCGCAACCCGGTCCACACCAACCCCGAACTGCAACGCCGCATCGGCGTCCTGCTCGGCGACAGCAACCGGGTCCGCTACCTCTTCTCGCGCTACGCCCGCACCAACAGCGGCGTCTTCGCACTCATGGACATCAAGGGCCACAACAAGGAACGCCTGCTCGAACTGCACAACATCATCAGCGACGGCGTGCACAAGGTCGAGGAGATCGAGGAGCGCGTCAGCTCGCTCTTCCTGGGCGTGATGAACCCCGAGGACGAGAAGAACATTCGCGGCTTCCAGTCGCTGACCGACCGCATCGAGTTCATCAACATCAACTACGTGCTGGATTCAAGCACCGAGGTCGCGATCTACGAGAACACGTTCGGCCGCCACATCCAGGAGAGCTTCCTGCCGCGCGTGCTCGAGAACTTCGCGCGGGCGATCATCGCCAGCCGCCTGCTCAATGAATCGCCGGCGCTGCTGGAATGGATCGGCGACCCGGACAAGTACCGCGTCTACTGCGACAAGAACCTGCACCTGCTGAAGATGGCCATCTACCGCGGTGTGATCCCGTCCTGGCTGGACGAAAACGACCGCCGCAGGTTCACCGCCAAGATCCGCCGCAAGATCATCGCCGAGGCCGAGAGCGAAGGCCACCACGGCTTCAGCGGCCGCGATTCCATCGACATCTTCCAGGATCTGCTGGCCCTGTACGCCCGCGAGGAACAGCTGATCACCATGGATTCGCTGGTCGCGTTCTTCGAGAAGTCCCGCCCCGAGCTGGGCAAGAAGCTGCCCGCGGGATTCCTCGACTCGCTGCGTAACCAGTACAACTACCAGACGCTGCAGGAAGTGAAGGAGTCGCTGTTCTACTACAACGAGGATCAGATCGCCCGCGACCTGCAGAACTACCTCTTCGCCCTCAACTACGAGCCGGGCACGGTCGAGACCTGCACCTACACCGGCGAGAAGCTCGAGATCACCGAAAGCCTCCTGGCCGGCGTCGAGAATCGCCTGCTCGGTCCGGACGCGACCAACGAACGCCGCCGCGAGTTCCGCGAGGAGACGCAGCGCACCTTCACCGCGAACACCCTCACCCAGGAGATCATGGTCGCCGGTAAGCACATCACCGACACCGACCTCTACGGCGAACTCCGCGACCGCTACGTGTTCCACCTCAAGGAGAAAGTCCTCGAGCCCGTCCTCAAGAACGCCAACTTCCGCCGCGCTCTCAAGGATCTGGACACCGAGGAGTTCCGCACCTACGACCAGAAGATCCAGAACGATGTCCGCTTCCTTGTCTCCAATCTCTGCGATCGCTACGGCTACAACGAATCCAGCGCCCGAGAGGCGTGCCTCTACGTCATCGACCACAATCTGGCCGCGGAATTCACCTCGGATTGAGAAGCGCCACAGTCCTGGTGGAAGTCGATCCGCTGTCGCGCTATTATGGTATTGCTCGCTCATCGTCCCACGACTCCAAGGAGTGAACCATGGCGGATGTGAACCTGATTCTGACCGTTCCCCAAGGCGTGATCACCGCCACGTCCCTCGGCGTCGAACACCTTGCACGCCACCACAGCCCCGGCTCGGGAAAGCACTTCCACGGCCGCAAGGTCTTCGTCGACCTGGCCCAGTCCAACGGACGACCGGACTTCGAATACCTCGACGAGGGCGGCTGGCGGAATTCGCAGGGTGACACCGAAACCGCGCTGACCGCGGTCACCGAAGGCAAGCGCACCAAGACCGCGCTGTCCAACAACGCATTCAGCTGCACGCCGCAGAGTGCCTACGAGAGCTGCTACCTGGTCAAGACCGGCGGCGAAGTCATGGAACTGGAGCACGGCGGCGAGTTGCTGCACTACAGCGCCACGGAGTGCTCCGAGGACATGTCGCCGGCCGAGGTTGCCGTCGCGCTGGGCCGTCCCGAGCCGCCGACGCGCCATCCGCGGCTCTACATGGTCATCAGCCCGATCGAGTTGCTCATCCTCTCGAACCTGACGCCCGAAGAGTACGCGTGGTACTCCACCCATCGTCCGGGCAAGATCTTCCGACAGGTGATGTTCACCGAATTGCGCGTCGACCAGACGCAGCTCGCGGCGCTCAGCCTGTTCTACGACGCCCGCCGCGAACTCGAGGCGAGCCCCACCAAGAAGACCAAGACGGTCATCACCGAGGATTGCATCAACCAGGTGCCGTTCGCGTCATGGGTCGGCTACAATCGCGAACATCCCGGCGGCCTGCTCGCCGCCAACCCGGATCGGATCGGGGTCTGGTGGTTCCCGAAGGAGATTCCTTTGGCGTGGGAGCGCGCGGCGGGCTAGAGGCGCGGAATTCAAGCTGAACGGTTTCCGGTCGATAGCATGGCGGCAGTTCCGCCACCGCCTTCGATCCGGGAGACCACCATGCGTCGCTACATCGTCATCGTCCTCGCATTCTTCTTCCTGCTGAGCGCCGGCGTCGAACACGCCGGCGCTCAGGTCGAGCCCCGACGCGCGCCCGAGTCGGGCCGCGTCGACAGGGGCACGGGATTCGTGCGCCCCGCGCTCGACCTGGCCCACGTGGCTCCACCGGCGGTCGGCCCCGCCAAGGCGGCCCTGTTGCCCGCCCGCCTGGACTGGCGCGAATCCGGCGTCGTCTCACCGCCCAAGGACCAGGGATCGTGCGGCGCCTGCTACGCCTTCGCCGCAGCCGGCGATGTCGAGTCCCGCATCCTGCGCGATTTCGGTCTGACCGCGGATCTCTCGGAGAACTTCCTCAAGGAGTGCCATTTCGAGGGACGCAGTTGCAGCGGCGGCAATGCCTCGATGGTCATGAATCTGCTCACCCGCACCGGCGCGGTCCTCGAGGACTGCGACCCCTACGTCGCCGCCGATGTCGCCTGCAATCTGGGCTGCGCGGCGCAATACGCGGTGCTCGACTGGGTGTGGCTGAGCGGCAGCACGCTTCCGGCGACGGACGACCTGAAGCAGGCGCTCATCGACCACGGACCGCTGTCGACGACCGTCTACGCGGGCGACGAATCCAACACGACCTTCTGGAGCGAGTTCAGTTCCTGGAACGGCGGCGACGGCCTCTACCACGTCGGCACCGAGGAGACCAACCACGCCGTGATGATCGTGGGTTGGGACGACGACCAGCCCCACGGCGGCGGCGGCACCGGCTGCTGGATCGTGAAGAACAGCTGGAACGACACCTGGGGCGATGCCTGCGACTACGGTTCCCAGGCGGGCTACTTCTACATCGCCTACGGATCCGCGGGCATCGGCAAGTGGAGCAGTGCGGTCGTCGAGATCATGCCCACCTACCCCGACCTTGCGGTCCACGGCTGGGACGAGGGCGGCTGGACCAGCGCCTACGGCTACGGCCAGCCGGAAGCCTGGGGCCTGGCGCGGTTCGATGCCGACAGCGAGACCAAGGTGCACCGCGTCGAATTCTGGACCACCGACGCCACCGAGGATGTCGATGTCTTCATCTACGACGGCTTCAACGGAACGTCGCTGAGCGGCCTGCTCGCGTCGGTCGAGAACCTCGACTACGCATCCTCGGGCTACCACTCGGTTCCGTTGCCGGATCCGCTGCTCATGATCCCCGGTGACGACTACTACGTCGCCGTCCGGTTCCAGAACGCGAGCTACACGTACCCCGTCGCCGTGGACGGCCAGAGCGCGCGCAGCTCGGGCCACACCTGGCTGAGCTACGACGGCAGCAGTTGGAACGACCTCGGCAGCGACGCCGCATGCGAGGCCGGCATCCGCATCCGCACCAGCCCGTACACGACCCTCGCCGCCGACAGCCCGGACACGCCCGACCTGCCGCCCACGCCGGACGACGGGTCCGTCTTCGAGCTGGCGCAGCCGTGGCCCAACCCGTTCAACCCGAGCACCATGTTGAGCTTCGACCTCGGCCGCGCGGCCTCGGTCCGCCTGTGCATCTACGATCTGGAGGGGCGGCTCGTACGGTCGCTGCTGGACGAATATCTGACGGCCGGGCAGCACTCCGCGCGGTGGGACGGTCGCAGCGACGCCGGACGGATCGCACCTGCCGGGATCTACCTGTGCCGCCTCGAGGACGGCTGGCAGTCCCGCAGCCGTCGCGTCGTCCTGGTCAAATAGACGGTTGCGCCCGCAACCACGACACCGGCCCCCGCTTCGTCGAGGCGGGGGTCACGTCGTGTCGATCCCGTCGTTCCCGTTTTCCAGGAGATCGTTCAGCGCCGCCACCAGCTCGATCCTGGAATACGGCTTCGCCAGGAACCCGGTCCGCACTTCGGCCAGGATCCTCATCACCTGGTGCGTGGCGTCGAATCCCGAGCACAGGAGCACCGGCATTTCGGGCGCCAGGTTCCGCAGCACCGAAAAGGTGGCCACGCCGTCGCGCCGGGGCATGACCAGGTCGAGGATCACGGCGTCGAATCGGGCCGGATCCCGCCGGAACACCGTTTCCGCCTCCATACCGTCACCGGCCGTCTCCACCTCGCATCCATGGCTGCCCAGCACCCTCCGCGCAAGGTGGCGCAGGTCGGCTTCATCCTCCACCAGCAGGATCCGCCGGCCTGACAGGATCGTCTCGCTGAGCTCCTCGACCGCCACATGCTCCCCGGCGACATGGTCCGTGGTCACCGGCAACAGCACCCGGAATCGAGCCCCACGCCCGACCTCGCTGTCAACCTCGATGGAACCTCCCATGTCCCGCACCGTGGCGTAGACGACCGCCATGCCGAGCCCGGTTCCGCGCCCGACATCCTTGGTCGTGAAGAACGGTTCGAAGATGTGTTCGAGGACCTCGGGCGCCATGCCGACACCGGTATCCTCGACCTCCAGCTGCACGAGTTCGTCGCCGTCCACCAGACCGTCATCGCGGCAGTTGCGCGTCCGCAGTGCGAGCGTACCACCGTCGGCCATGGCGTCACGGGCGTTGATGGCGAGGTTCATCAACACGCTTCCGAGGCGGGACTGATCGGCGATGACGTTCGAGTTCGCAGCATCGAGATGGATGTCCAGTTCGATCCGTCGGTCGAGGCTGTGCTCCAGCAGGACGGCCATCTCGCGAATGATCTCGTGCAGATCCACCACGGCCTTCACCGCCGGCTGCTGACGCGAAAAGACCAGCAGCTGGCGCGTCAATTCCGCGGCGCGCCGGCCCGCCTTGAGGATCCGCTCGATATCCGGCCGGAGATCTTCGCGGTCGGCAAGCGTCGAGGCCACGAGTTCCGCCGAACCCATGATCGCCATCAAAAGGTTGTTGAAGTCGTGCGCGATCCCGCCGGCCAGCCGGCCCACGGTCTCCAGCTTCTGTGCCTGCCGCAGCTGGGCTTCGAGACGTCGGCGTTCCGTGACGTCGCGCAGCACGGCGACCAGCCCGGCCCCTCGCAAGCCGTGGACGATTCCCGCATCGACGGTCACCTCGGCGCCATGGCGCGTCCGCACCGCCACATCGGTCATCAAGCGGACGGGCACGTTCTCGTCGCGCACCCGCGCGAACAAGCCGTCCAGCGGAGCGCCGGAGTCCGGGTCCGCGAGCGAGACCACGTCGTCCAGCGGTTGCCCGAGCGCTTCGTTGGCCGACCATCCCAGCAACTCGACGGCCACGGGATTGACGCGCGTGATCCGACCGGCGCGGTTCGTGGCGATCACCGCGTCGTCGAGCGAGTCGAGGATCGCGGCAACATGCTGCCGGCCGGCCTCCAGGTCCCGATTCGCCGCGGCGAGCGTCGCCGTATGCTGTCGGGACATGCGGATGAATACCCAGCCCAGCGGAAAAACGGCCAGCAGCAGGACAGCGGTGCTGATGATCGTGCGTACCGTACTCAGCACCAGTTCGCGTTCGATCGCGGCCGTTTCGTACTCCGCGCCGGCCAGATATAAACGACCGCCGGGCGACCTCTGCGGCGCGAACACAGCCCGGAAATTGCCCCACTTGTCGGAGTGGGTGGCGAACACCGGCTCGTCGGCGAGGAAGGCCGCGCGCTCGGCCGGGCCCAGGCTCTCGTATTCGACGAAGTAGTCCACAGCCAGACCGGGCCGATTCGTCTGTTCGGTGCGGTTGCAGGCTGTCAGGAAGAACCGACCTTCGAGAGCGATGTCGGTCCAGACGTAACGGACACCGGTGGCCTCGGCGTACGCGGTCAGGGCGTCCCGATTGCTTCGATCTTCGGCGGGAGTGATGGAATCGGGACTCGTGGCGCGGTCGTGGAAGTCGTCCGCCAGCACATGTCGAACGCCCGCGGCCACGATGCGCAGCCGGTTGTCGATCTCGGCCAGCATATGCTCGCGGTGCCAGAGGTAGTCCACCACGACCACCATGGTGACGACGACCAGGTAGAACCCGATCGCTCCGATGAGCCAGTTTCCGGTCCGGCCTCGACGATGCAACGCGCCACGCTCCCACAAAAGGTGAGTCGCGAGCCTAGAACGAAACCGATCTCATTGCAAGCAGCCGGGCCGCATCACCAGCTGCGCAGCCAGTGTCCCAGCCCCACTCCGACGAACGTCGCGACGGCGTATCCGAGCGTGCCGCAAAGGATCGCCGGCAGCACCAAGGACCGCCAGCGCCGCGCCGCCGCCAGCGCCGCTGCGGTCGTCGGGCCGCCCATGTTGGCGTTGCTGGCGATGACCAGCTCGCGCAGGTCGAGGCGCAACAGGCGTCCGCCCAGCAGCAGCACCACCAGATGAACCGCCAGGATCACCGCGGCGAACACGAAGAGTACCGGCCCCACGCGCATCACCACCAGCACGTTCGCGCTGGCGCCGATCACCGCGAAGAAGATCTGCATCAGGAACATCCCGAGCACGGACGCGCCCCGCAGTCGGTTCAGCCGACCGGGCAGCGCGGTCGCCAGCACCACCGTCAGCGCCGTCAGCACCAGCACGCCGCCGCCACGCCAGCCCATCCACGACGCCAGACCGAAGCCGAGGGCACAGAGACAGGCGGCCAGCGCCAGCGAGGTCGCAGCACCCAGGAGGTCGGGCAGGACGGCGGGTTCGTCGGACGCTGCGGACGCGCTGTCGGCGTCCGTTGCGAACTGCGCACGGTGCGGGAAGCGGTCGCGCAGCCAGGCCCAGCCGGGCAGCGCGAAGAGCACCAGAAAGTAGAGGGCCATCACCAGGTTGTCGGCGGCGACGCCGGCGGTCAGCAGGTCGCCGCCGCGCAGGCCGACGGCTTCTGCCGCGGCGGCGTAGTTCATGGAGCCACCCACGTAGGTCGACGAGAAGATGGCGGCCAGTTGCCAGCCGTGCTCCCCGAGCGGAACCAGGCGGAACGCGACGATCGTACCGAGCACCGTGCCGACCGCGCCCAATACGAAGGCGATCAGCGTGGGCCCGGCCTCGCGCAGGATCCGGCGCAAGTCGGCCCGCAGCAGCAGCAGCGGGATCGCCAGCGGCACGAGATGCGACCAGGTGACGTCGTACGGCGCCGCACCGACCGCCGGCAGGATCCGCAGGTTCGAGAGCACGAACGTGCACCCCATGGTGACCAGACAGCCCGACAGCCGGGCGCCCCAGCGCGTCCGTTCGGACCAGATCCCAAAGGCCGCGGCGGCGAGCAGAATCGCCCAGACGGCCCAGTCGGCATGGGCGGGAACAAGCGAGGTCATGGAATTCCTCCGGAGCGGTCGAGGCCGGACGGCACCACCGCCGGCCTAGCTCACGGTCGTCATCGCGGCCAGCGCACGTTGCACCGCGATCCAGTGGCACGCGCTGCCGCCGAGCACGAACACGTGCCAGACGGCGTGGTGCCACGGCAACCGGCGCCAAAGATAGAACCCGACACCGCCGGTGTAGAACGCGCCGCCGGCGGCGATCCAAAGCAGACTCGTGTGATCGACGTGCGCCAGCATCGGCCGGAGCGCCGTGACCATCAGCCAACCCATGAGCAGGTAGATCGTGATCGACAGCCACTTGAAGCGGCGGGCGGTGGCCACGTCGAGAATCGCGCCGGCGAGCCCCAGGCACCACACGACTCCCATGAGCGACCAGCCCCACGGCCCGCGCAGCGGTCCCAGGCACAGCGGCGTGTAGCTCCCGGCGATGAGCAGATAGATCGCCGCGTGATCGATCTGCATCAGCACGTGCTTGGCGCGCGGCGCCGTGATCGCGTGGTAGAGCGTCGAGGCCAGGTAGAGCAGCACCAGCGTGGCGCCGAAGATCGAGCTGCCGACCACGCCCCAGACATCGCCTCTGCCGACCGATTCGACCACGAGCACGACCAGGCCGGCGATGCTCAGCAGACAACCGATGCCGTGCGTGACGGAGTGGGCGATCTCCTCGGCGAGCGAGTAATAGCCCCCGCGGTGGGGGCGGCGGTCCTGCAAGGCATTCCTCCGGTTCCGGGCGGTGACGCCCGAGATGACGCTCCATGGACCGGTCGGCATCATCATAACGACCACGATCCTCGACGGGAAGCGGGATCTCGATCCTGGCCAGGAAGACACGCGGGCGTTAGCCTGGGATCGGAGCCTCCAGAACGATCGGAAGCCGCCGATGACGCCGCCCACCCACTGCCGGACCCACCCGCCGGCGTGCCTCCTGATCCCGGCGCTCCTCGCGGCGCTCACCGCCGGCTGCGCCGTCGACCGCGGCTTCCACCCGGGACCGGCCCACCTCGCGACGCGCCCCGCGCCCGATCCTGCGCCGACCGCGCCGGACAGCCTGCTCGTCGCCAGCTACAACATCCAGTACGGCGAGGACCTGCCCCAGGCGCTGTCGGACCTCGAACGCGCGGGGCTCGCCGGGCCCGACATCCTGCTCCTGCAGGAGATGACCCCCGCCGGCGTCGAGACGCTCGCCCGCGCGCTGAACCTCGGCTACGTCTATCACCCCGCCTCGGTCCACCCGCACCACGGCCGGCTCTTTGGCAACGCGGTGCTCTCGCGCTGGCCCATCACCGCCGAACGCCTGCTCGTGCTGCCGCACCCGCATCCCTGGTCCGGACACCACCGCATCGCCGTCGCCTGCGACCTCGACATCGCCGGCCGCCCGGTCCGCGTCGTGAGCGTGCACCTGGCGACCCCGGTCCTCAGCGACGCCGACCGCCTCGACCAGGCGACCGCGATCCTCGACAGCCTGGTCACCGGCCAAAAGGACTGGCTGTTTGATGCCGACGGTTACC
>CAZJMO010000011.1:18214-21267 GCA_964547085.1 uncultured Fibrobacteraceae bacterium
GGCCACCCCGGCGCGGTGATCGTCGGCGGCGACTTCAACACCGCGACTGCCCCGGCGCTCGCCGACCTCCGCAAGACCTACCGCCGCGGCGCGCGCCTGCTGCCCGCCCGTCTGCCCGACGGCTGCACGATCCGCTGGAACTACGGCCGCCCCCTCGGCGCCGGCTGCCGTCTCGACCATCTCTTCCTGCGCGGCCTGGACGCCGGCTCGACCGGCATCGAACGCGCGGCCGTCGCCAGCGACCACTTCCCGATCTGGGCCCGCGTCGGCTGGCGCGACCGGTCCTGAGGCGCCGCTGGCTTCCCCGACCATGCCTTGGTATGCTGATGGCTCCAGCCGGCCGAGCCGCCGCCCGTTTCCCCGCGACGACCCGAAAGGACCCTCCACACGATGACCCCCAGCGACATGCCCCTCAGCGACGCCCTCGCCGGACGCCGCAGATTCCTCGGCTTCACGGTCGGCTACTGGATGCTCAACGGCATCGAGATGTTCGAGCGCCTGGCCTACTATCTGGTCCGCTCGGTCGTGGCCATCTACATCATGCAGGCGGACGACCCCGCCGGCCTGCACTTCACCGCCGCCGACAAGGGCATGATCTACAGCCTCTGGTTCATCTTCCAGTCGTTGCTGCCCACCTTCACCGGCGGTTACGCCGACCGCTACGGCTACAAGAAGACGCTCGCCTTCGCGATCACCGTCAACATCCTGGGCTACGTGCTCCTGGCCACGCAGCGGTCGCTCTTCGACTTCACCTTCGGCATCGTGGTGCTGGCCGTCGGGACGGCGTTCTTCAAGCCGTCGCTGCAGGGCTCTCTGGCGCAGAACGTCACCTCGAAGAATTCGTCGCTGGGCTGGGGCATCTTCTACTGGGTCGTCAACGTGGGCGCCGCCATCGGCCCCATGCTCGCCCATTTCCTGCGCACCGAGTTGAGCTGGACCGCGCTGTTCCTGGCGGCCGCGGGCGTCACCTCGCTCAACTACCTCATGCTCTTCACGTTCAAGGACTTCGCCTCGGGCGCCGACAAGACCGAGGGCCCCGGCAAGGTGATGGTCCGCACGCTCAAGAACCTCGCCGACGCGCGGCTGGTCACCTGGTTGCTGATCATGAGCTGCTTCTGGCTGATGATGTACACGCTCTGGGATCTGCAGCCCAACTTCCTGACCGACTGGAACGACTCGAGCGGCGTCGCACACTTCTTCCGCAACTCGTTCTTCCCCGACCAATGGACCGTCGAGACCGCGCGCGGGCTGATGGTGCCGCAGGAGATCCTGCTCAACCTCAACGCCGCGCTCATCGTGCTCTTCATGATCCCCATCTCGTGGGCGGTGCGGAAGCTGCGTACGCTCGAGAGCATGGTCATCGGCATGACCATGGCGACCGCGGGCGTGATCGTCGCCGGCTTCACCAACGTGGGCGGCGTCTTCCTGCTGGGCGTGGTCGGGTTCTCGCTGGGCGAGATGCTCACCGGACCCAAGAAGAACGAGTACCTTGGACTCATCTCGCCGCCGGGCAAGAAGGGTCTCTACCTGGGCTACGTGAACATCCCGGTCGGCCTCGGCGGCTGGATCGGGTCGGCGCTGCAGGGCCACGTCTACGGGCACTACGGCGAAAAAGCGGTGCTGGCGCAGAAGTACCTCTGCCAGCACACCGACTACCTGGCGGGCAGGATCTGGGACGGCAAGGTCGCCACGCTCGACACCGTCACCGGCATCGCGCGCACCGAGGCTTTCGCCACCCTGCAGCAGGTCACGGGGCTGGACGCCGTGCAAGCCACGGAGGTACTCTGGACGACGTACGATCCGCAGTATCACGTCTGGATCCCGTTCGCGTGCATCGGGGTCGCGGCGATCATCGCACTGGTGGTGTTCGCCCGACTGGCGCGGCGGTGGAGCGACATGAACGTCTGATCCGGGAGCGCCATGGCCACGCAACGACGCTGGATTTTCTGGGCGGCGGGAGCCTATGCCGGGATTCTCGTCGTCGTGGTGGTGGGCCTGCTGCTGGTCTTCCGCGAGGCGCGGGAACGTCTGGACGAGGCGCTGGGCCTGCGGCTGCAGGCGGTCGCCACCAGCACGGTCCAGTTCATCGACGGTGACGCGCTGGTGCGCTGGACCTTCGATCCCGAGCCGTCCACCGACCTGATCTGGCTCGAGAGCCGGCTCCAGCAGATCCGCCGCCAGAACGACCTCGCCGAGATCACCCTCTGCGACCCCGACGGGTTCGTGGTGATCGCGGCGTCGGGCCGCCTCGACCGCGGCACGAACAACGTGTTCTGGGATCTCGACCGCCCGGCCGTCGAGCTGGCGCGCCAGGGATTCCCCGCCGCCTCGCATCTCTACCGTTCGGGGCCGCTGTACCAGAAATCCGCACACGCGCCGGTCTTCGACATCCGCGGCGAGGTGGCCTGCGTGCACCCCGTGTACGGAAGCGCCGACTTCTTCGGCACGCTGACGACGCTCCGGCGCGGCGCGACGGTGACCATCGCGACGGTCGTGATCTTCCTGGCGCTGCTCGGACTGTTGCTGCACCGCAGCCATCGCGCGCTGGAGCGGGCGCGGGCGTCGCTGGCGCAGCAGGAGAACCTGGTCGCCATGGGCCGCATGACCGCGGGCATCGCGCACGAGATCCGCAACCCGCTGGGCATCATCCGCGGTTCGGCCGAGCACCTGCAGATGGTCCTGAATCAGCACGGTGTCGAGGACGAGGTGGCGGCGTTCATCCCCGACGAGGTCGATCGCCTGGACCGGATCCTCACGGGCTACCTGGCCTTCGGCAGCGACGACGGCGGGGAATCCGAGGATGTCGATCTGGGCAGCCTGGTCCGCCGCACCATCGTGATGACCGGCGACGAGATGGCGCGCCTCGGCGCAGACGTGACCCTGGCCGAGCCGGTCCCGGCCGCGCCCGTGCACGGCGACCCGCGACGCCTGCAGCAGGTGTTGCTGAACCTGCTGCTGAACGCCCGCGATGCCATGCCCGACGGCGGCCCGGTGATCGTCACGGTGACCGGAAACGACGCGCACGGCCGCGTGTCGGTGGCCGATCGCGGCCC